>NZ_JAMYQP010000007.1:0-241618 GCF_040320945.1 Mesorhizobium sp. M0587 | reverse complement strand
CGCCGGCCAAAGCCGCATAACCAACCGAACCGCCCTGTACGGACCCGTATGCAAGGTGGTGTGGGAGGGGAGGAACCGCGAGGTTCCCCCCTATCCCGATTGCCATCGTGTTGGTTGCGCGGCGGTTCGCCCGGTGGCCCATGAAGAGCCAGGCTGCCGCTGAGCAGCGCCGCCAGATCGCCAGCGGGACGGTCGGCGCCGGCGCGCAGCCGGATCGCGAACTCAGCCACCGGAACCCTCGGCAGGGCGAATTCGCGCGAAGCCTCGACAATGCCGGAATGGGCAAAGCGCGCGGTTCGCAGCGTCAGCGCCACACCGGCGTTCACGGCGGTTCGCAACCCGGCCAGACTGGCGCTGCCAGCAGCGATGCGATAGCGGCGGCCGGCCGCATCCAGCGATGCGAGCGCGGCCTCGCGAAAGCCGCAGTGGGGATCGAGCAGCGCGAGCGGCAACTCCTCCTGTCGCGAGGCCAGCCCTTTTTGCGAACACAACCATATCATCGGTTCACGCAACACGCCGACCTCGTCCGGCGCCGGGGTGTGGCGCATCACGATCGCCAGATCGAGGCTGCCTCCCTGCAGCGCCTGCGCCAGTTCAGCGGAGCGGCCGACCCGCAGTTCGATCCTGACGCGCGGATGACCGACGGCGAAGGCGCGCAGCAGATCCGGCAAGCCGCTGTCGGCGAAATCCTGCGTCGTGCCAATGGCGACGCGCCCGGCAGCCCGTGCTCCTTTCAGCGCCAGCCACGCCTCGCGATGCGCGGCCAGGATGCGCCTTGCATGGCTAACGAGGTCCTCGCCAGCCGGCGTCAACCCGCGACCCCTGCCTTGTGGCATCAAAAGCGGTTCGCCGACGATCTCCTCAAGCCGCTGCATCTGAGCGGTTACCGCCGAGGGTGAACGGCCGACGTGTGACGCCGCCTGCGCCAGTGAGCCGCTGTCGACGAAAGCAAGGAAAGTTCTGAGCAGATCGGGATCGAGCGTTTCCATAATTCGACCGTATCGAATCTTTCGTTTAAAACAATTCGATTTTTCCAACTCAAGGATGATGGCATCGTGCTCCCAACGGCAAACGACGCCGGTCCCAACCCAGGAGAAGAAAAATGCCCATCATCAATATCAGCATCACCGGTCAACCCGACGCCGCTCTGTCCGCCAGCATCGCCAGGCAGGTGACTGAAATCACCGCCACGCAGTTGCGCAAGGATCCGACGATCACCGCGGTCGCTGTCACCTATATCGACCCGCAGCACTGGTTCGCCGGCGGCAAGTCGCTTGCCGAGCACGGCACCAAGACGTTCTGGCTGGATATCAAGGTCGTCGACGGCACCAACACCAAGCTTGAGCTGGAAGCCTATCTCAAGGCGATCTTCGCCGCCTTCGGCAGCCTGCTGGGCGGCGTGCACGAGGAAAGCTACGCTTTCGTGCATGAAGTGCCGGCTGCCGCCTATGGCTATGGCGGCAAGACACAGGAATTCCGTTTCATCAGTGGCAAGTTGAGGGCGGCATAGCGCATTCTTCCCTTCCTCGCTTGCGAGAGAAGAAAGAAGCTCCGCATTGACCTTGCCCCCACATGGTCTAGGGTCTGGCCGACGCGGCCGCAAAAGAGCCGCGATGCTAAAAATCGTTGGGAGAGATGCGGCATGATCCTGACACTGGCGCTGCTTGCGGGTCTTGTCCTGGCTTGGCTGCTGATCGGCGTGGTGGAGAAATTCCGCCTCGGCCTGCGCTTCACCCAGGCGCTGCTCTATGTGCCGTTCAAACTCGCCTACCGGATCGGCGACAGCCGCATCACGATCGCCCGCAAGGCGCAGGTGCCTGTCATCTATGTCATCTCGCACCAATCGCGCTTCGAGCCGGCGCTGATGCTGTCGCTGCTGCCGGACGACACACTGCATATTCTCGACGAGGTCTCGGCGCGGTCGCCATGGCTCGAGCCGTGGCGCGAGCTTGGGCGCACCATCGCCTTCAACGCCGAACATATCTTCGTCAGCCGGCGGCTGGTGCGCGTGCTGAAGGGCAAGGGACGGCTCGCCGTCTATCTGCCGGATGCGGTCGAGCCCGACGTCAAGACGTTTCGCCTGTTTCGCGCCGTCACCCGTATCGCCATGCAAGCCGACGCCCGCATCGTGCCGATCTTCGTCGCCGGCGCGCGCAGCCTGCCAGTGTCGCTGACGCCGGCGGACAAGGCACCGCGACACTGGTTTCCGCGACTGTCGATCAGCGTTCTGGAGCCGATGACAATCGCCGAGCTGGTGGCGCGCAACCCGGACCAGGCTTCGAACACTAACGCGCTGTTCGATCGTGTCGCCGAGGCGCGGCTTTTCGGCACCGATCTCGATCGTGGCCTGTTCCTGGCCATCCGCGATGCCGCAACCAGGGTCGGCGCCTCGCACCCGATCATCGAGGACGTCATCTCCGGTTCGCTGAGCTACCGCAGGATGTTCATCGGCGCGCGGGTCCTGGGCAGGCGTTTCGAGGCTGCGACGGCGCTGGGCGAGGCAGTCGGCCTGATGCTGCCCAACGCCAACGGCGTCGTGCTGTCTTTCGTCGGGCTTTTGTCGGCCGGCCGGGTGGCGGCGATGATCAATTACACGGCCGGACCGGCAAGCGTAACCGCCGCCGTTCGCACCGCGATGATCCGCACCGTCGTTTCGTCGCGCGCCTTCGTCGAGAAAGCTGACCTCGCCGACATCGTGGCGGCAGTCGAAGAGGGCGGCGCCAGGCTCCTATGGCTGGAGGATGTGCGCGACAGCGTCGCCGCGCTGGACAAGCTTGCCGCTGCCTTGCTGTGGCGCTTGCCGTTACAGCGGCAGGACGGTGCCAAGCCGGCAGTCATCCTCTTCACCTCGGGCTCGGAAGGCACGCCCAAAGCTGTGGTGCTGTCGCACAGGAACCTGCTTGCCAACGCAATGCAGGCTGAGGCGCGCATCACCATCTCGCCGGCCGATATCCTGCTCAACGTGCTGCCGGTATTCCATTCCTTCGGCTTGACGGGCGGCACCATCCTGCCGCTGGTCACGGGCGTTAGGCTGTTCCTCTACCCCTCGCCGCTCCACTACAAGATCATCCCCGAGGTCGCGCGCAAGGCGAAGCCGACCGTCATGTTCGGCACCGACACGTTCCTCGCCAACTACGCACGCACCGCAAAGGACGGCGACTTTTCCAGCCTGCGCTTCGTTGTCGCCGGCGCCGAGGCGGTGAAGCCGGAAACCCGCCGCACCTACCGCGAGCGCTTCCAGGCCGAGATCATCGAAGGCTTCGGGCTGACCGAGGCCGCACCCGTCGTTGCCGTCAACACCGCGATCCACGGCCGCGACGGCACGGTCGGGCGGCTTTTACCGGCCATGCGCATGAAGCTGGAACCGGTCGAGGGCATCAGCGACGCCGGCCAACTATGGCTCGACGGACCGAACCTGATGATGGGCTACATGACAGCGGACCGGCCCGGTGAGCTGCAGCCGCTGACCGGCTGGCACGATACGGGCGACATCGTCGCCGTCGACCGCGAAGGCTTCATCACCATTCGCGGCCGTGCCAAGCGCTTCGCCAAGATCGCCGGCGAGATGGTGTCGCTGGGCGCGGTCGAGATGCTGGTGCAGTCGCTATGGCCGGAAGAGCGCCACGCGGCGGTGGCGGTGCCGGACAAAAGACGCGGCGAGCGCATCGTGCTGGTCACCACCGCCGACGATGCCAGCGCGGAGGAACTGCGCCAGTTCGGCAAAAAAGCGGGCGCGGCCGAACTGATGGTTCCCAACGACATCGTCAAGGTGGAAGAGATCCCGGTGCTGGGATCGGGCAAGACCGACTATGTATCGACCAGAAGGTTGGCGATCGACAGGCTGGGGCTAGGCATGGCGGCGTAGAACAGGGACGGTTGCGGGACGGAACTCTTGCAAACGCCGCTGAACAGCGCCCCCCTTCTGTCCCGCCGGACATTCCCCACATGCGCGAAGGAATGCCATCGTGCGATGCTTGTGTGCGAACCACCTTGAACCATCAGCAAGAGTCCATTGATCCATCAGAACTTTGCGATGGTCTTGCCGGCATTGCTGGGCCATAGCGTTGGTCCATGGCCACCGATGCAATCGCCCTCGAAGCAGATACAAAAACCCGCCGCGGCTTTCTTTTGGCGCTGGGCGCTTATCTTCTATGGGGACTGTTGCCGTTCTACATGAAGGCGGTCGCCCATCTGCCGCTTGCCGAGGTGATCGCCCACCGAATCGTCTGGTCGGTGCCGATCGCCGCGGCGGTCCTGGTCTGGGCCGGCCGCACGGCGGATTTCAAGGCGGCAATTCGCTCGCCGCGCACCATTTCGATGGCCGCGCTGACGGCGGCGCTGATTTCGGTCAACTGGGGC
The DNA here is from genome assembly GCF_040320945.1 of Mesorhizobium sp. M0587. Classification (NCBI taxonomy): domain Bacteria; kingdom Pseudomonadati; phylum Pseudomonadota; class Alphaproteobacteria; order Hyphomicrobiales; family Phyllobacteriaceae; genus Mesorhizobium; species Mesorhizobium sp. M0587. Next base: position 237,259 of record NZ_JAMYQP010000007.1, on the reverse strand, counting down.
ATCTATGTCTGGGCGATAGCCGTCGACCGCACCGTCGAGACCGCGCTCGGCTACTACATCAACCCGCTGGTCAGCGTCGTCGTCGGCGCGCTGCTGCTCGGCGAACGGCTCGACCGGCTGCAGATCGCGGCGGTCGTGCTGGCCGCGATCGCCGTCGCGGTGCTGACGATCGAGGGTGGCAAGCTGCCCTGGGTGTCGCTGGCATTGGCGTTTTCGTTCGCCGCCTACGGCTTCTTCCGCAAGACGCTGCCGATCGGCCCGAGCCAGGGGTTCCTGCTCGAAGTGCTTCTGCTGTCGGTGCCGGCCCTGGGCTACATCGGCTATCTCATAACGACCGGGCAGGATCACATCGTATCCAGCAATGCCACCGACATGGCGTTGCTTATGGGCTGTGGCCCCATCACGTCGGTGCCGCTGCTGTTGTTCGCATTCGGCGCCAAGCTGCTGCGGCTCTCCACCATCGGCATCATGCAGTACATCGCGCCGACCATGGTGTTCCTGATCGCGGTTCTGATCTTCAATGAGCCGTTCGGTACCACCCAGGCCATCGCCTTCGCCCTGATCTGGGCAGCACTGGCGGTCTATTCCTGGTCGATGCTGGTCACCGCTCGCCGGGCTGCCGCTACATCTGTCCGAGCCGCCTGACGAAAAGATAGGTCGCTCCCGCGATCAGCATCGACACCGCCGTCACCACCCAGAAGCCCATCGGCGTGTCGACCAACGGCAAGCCGCCGACATTCATGCCGAAAAGGCCGGAAATGATGGTCATCGGCAACAGCACCGCCGTCATCACCGACAGCACGTAGAGCAGCCGGTTCGACTGCGTCGTCAGCTTGGCCATCAGTTCGTCCTGCAAAAGCCGGGCGCGCGCCTGCAACTGCTCGCCGTCATAGTGCAGCGTATGTGCCCGATGCGAGAGCCGCGCCGCCATGTCGTTGATCGAATCGGGCAGGTCGTTGCGGTGCGAATGGTCAAGATGGCGAAACAGATTGGTCAGCGTCGCCATCTGCCGGTGGATCACCACCAGGTGCCGTCGTTCGTCGACCAGCGCCTGCCGCTCATTGTGCCATGCGTCGCAAACGATGCGATCCTCGATGCCGTCGAGACTGTCGCCGAGTGCGGCAAGTTCCGCCGCCATGCCGTCGAACGACTGGCCCACAACCGCCTCGATCAGTTCGGCCGGCGAACGGAATTTGCGGGAGCCGTTCTCGATCGCCTTGCGGATGTTGTCGACCGACTGAAGCGGCTGCTTGCGGGCGCCGACCAGCATGGTGTCGTTGAGGGCGAAGCGGAAATGGCCAAGTCCGCGGGCTTCCGCCGAATAGTCGTGGCGCAGGTCCGGCAGGTCGCCATAGAGCCAGTCATCCTCGAGGTCGATGTGACAACCATGGCTGGCGGACAGGAAGGCCTCGCGTACCGGTGCCGGCAAAGCCTGATCGGCGCCGATCTCATGGCGCGCACGCATGTCGGAGAGCTGATAGCTGCGCCATGTCCAGTGCGCGGCGGCCGCGTCCTTGGTCCGCGCGCCCTCGGCGGTAAAGTGGTAGATGAAGAACAGCCCGTGCTCGTCGGGCAGGTAAGGCGACAGGTCGGTGCCTTCCGGGGCGAGAGCGATATCCATGGACGCGGTTGCCAGATGCGGTTTTCGGGAGCGGCGCCGCACGGCGGGCGCGTGGCCGCAAGTTCTAGCACGAGCGAAGCCGGTTTCGTGTGACGGTTTCTTGACAGCAGATCACAATGCGTCGAGCGGCAGCGCATGCGCCGCCGCCGACGATTTTGCCATTCAGCGCTTGGGCCCAAACCCGGGATACGGATTGAGAGGCACGATTGCGGCAATGTCCATCATGCCCGCCTTGACCAGTGGCAAGGTGGCGAGGTGGCTACGCACGTCGGCGTCGCTGACGGCCTCGAACATCATGCCGCTGCCGGGAATGTCGCCACGGTTCCAGACCTGACGCACGACGCCTTCGGCATAGAGCGTGCGCCGTTGCTCGGCCTCGCCGGGCAGAAGCGGTGCGAAATCGGCATCGGTGAACTTTTCGGTGTTGCGGGCAAGAAGGGCGAAGAACTGCATGGCGGTCTCCTTTGGTTGGGATGACCGACTATCGCCTCGACTGGTCAGACTGTCCAAGACTGATTAGGATAAAGTTAAGACCTATTGGGACTTGAAGCCTCGGAGAAAAAATGTTCGACCTGCGCCAGCTCCGCTACTTCGTCACTGTTGCCGAAACCGGCAATGTCGGTCGCGCCGCCGAAATCCTGCACATTTCCCAGTCGCCGCTCAGCCGGCAGGTCATGCAGCTCGAGGCGCAATTGGGCGTCGCCTTGTTCGAAAGAGCCAGGCAGCGGGTTCATCTCAACGCCGAGGGCCGCGCCTTTCTCGGCGAGGCAAGGGCACTGCTTGCCAGTGCGAAACGCCTGGAGGAGCTCGGTCGCGACCTTGCGACTGGCGCGGCAGGGCACCTCGCCATCGGCTATGTCGAGGGAGCGGTGCATGCCGGGGTGCTCAGCCAGATGCTTGGACAGTTCCGCCGGGACCGGCCCGAACTCCATCTGCGGCTGCTGAGCCAGCGTTCGGCCGCGCAACTGGAGGAATTGCGCCAGCGCACGCTCGATCTCGGCCTCGTCTATTCGCCGCCTGCGAATGACGATCCCGACATCGCCTCGACGCTGGTCCAGCGCGAGCCGCTGGTGCTGGCGATACCGCAGGGCGATGCGCTCGCCAATGTCGCCGACCTCTGCCCGGCCCATCTGGACGGTCGCGCCTGGATCACCGTTGTGCGCCAGCCCGACGACACCAACCGCGCCCAATTCCTGGCCGCCTGCGCCAAGGCCGGTTTCATGCCCGACATCGCCTATGAGACGGCCGATCCGTTGACGTCGCTTGGCCTGGTCAGCGCCGGGCTTGGCCTGGCGACAGTACAGGCCAGCCTGCGCGCCGCGGCACCGCCGCGGATCGTGTTCCGCGACCTGCCATGGTTCGAACGCGCGGTTTCGATCCATCTTGCCTGGCGGCGCCATGATCGACGAACCGTGATCGCGGATCTGAGGAAGGCAGTAGCGAATAGGGAATAGGGAATATTTCACATATTCCCTACTGCCTACTGCCTACTGCCTATCCCTACTCCCTCACATCTTATCTATCACCGACTGCACGCCCTCGGTCGGCGCGTCGACGGATGAGCCTGCCACCATGATGGCCGCGACGATTGCTTCGGGGTCGTTGACGACCAGCGGCTTGACCCGTTGCGCGGTGTGAATGAAGCCCTCGGTCGCCATGTGATCCAGCAACGCCAGCATCGGATCCCAGAATCCGCCGATATTACCGAAGACGATCGGTTTGCGATGATGGCCGAGCTGCGCCCAAGTCATGATCTCGACGATCTCCTCGACCGTGCCGATGCCGCCCGGCAGCGCCACAAAGGCGTCGGATTTTTCGAACATCCTGTGTTTGCGCTCGTGCATGTTGTCGGTGATCAACAATTCGTCGAGCCGGTCAAGCGCGGTTTCGGTTGCCTCCCTGTTGATCAGGAAGCGCGGGATAATGCCGGTGACCTTGCCCCCGGCCTTGAGCGCGCCATCGGCAACGGCACCCATGATCCCCTTGGTGCCGCCGCCATAGATCAGCCTGAGGCCTGAGCGCGCAATCGAGCGGCCAAGCAGGTGCCCGGCCTTGGCATAGGTTTCATCGCGGCCCGGAGACGAGCCGCAATAGACGCAGACGGATCGAATCGTGTTCATGCCGATGATTGGTGATTGGGTCTGAAAGCGCGGTCAAGCCCTGGGGCGGGCTTTTTCTTGTCGGCCTATGCAAAACAGGCTAGACCGGGCGTTAGGTGGCTAAGGGGTAGGGAAATATGGCAATTAATCCATTGAAGGCGTTCTTGTTCGCGGCGGGTGGGACCGTCGCGGCCGCGGGAACCGCCTATGTATCGGGCGCACTCGACCCGTATCTCGGCCGCACGCCGCCGGCGGAAGTGGCGGCCTTGACGCCGCCCGCGGCGCCTACGTCCGCCGAACCCGGCACCGAGGCGAGGCTGCCGGCGGTGGCGGTGCCGGCCGCTCCCGCCGCGGCGCCGCAGACGACGGCTCCAGCGGCGCCCGCTGCACCCGCCGCTGGTCCGATCGCACCGACTTTCGACGTCGTGCGCGTCGAAAGCAACGGTTCGATCGTCATTGCCGGCAATGCGACGCCTAACTCGAAGGTCGAGATTCTCAACGGCACGATCGTGCTCGGCTCGACGGTCGCGGGTGCCGATGGCGCCTTCGTCATCGTGCTCGACGATCCATTGAAGCCTGGCGACTATACAATCGCACTGCGCTCGACGACCGGCGATATCGTGACCGCTTCGGCGCAGACCGCCGTCGTCTCGGTTCCGGCCAATGCGGCCGGCCAGGTGCTGGCCATGGTCGAGGAGCCGGGCAAGCCGGCTGAATTGCTCACTGTGCCGGCACCCGGAGCCAAACCATCCGCACCGGCTGCCGGTGACCAGGCCGCCACGCCGGCAGCGGAGGCGCCGGCCGCAACGACACCGGCACCAGCCGCCGTCGAAGCGGCACCTGGCGTGACGGCATCAGCCACGCCGCCCGCAGCACTCGCCGAACCCAAGATCGTAGTCGAGGCGGTCGAGATCGACGGCAGCAAGATCTTTGTCGCCGGCGTCGCCGATCCGGGCCGCAAGGTACGCGCCTACGCCAACGATATCCTGCTCGGCGATGCCAAGACGTCGCCGGACGGTCATTTCCTCGTCGAGGCGGCGCGCGACATTCCGGTCGGCAGCTACACCATCCGTGTCGACGGTCTGGACGCCGACGGCGTGAAGGTGGTGGCTCGCGCCGCCGTGCCGTTCGAGCGCGAACCCGGCGAATCGGTCGCCGCCGTGGCGCCGGTGAAGCCCAAGCCCGCCCAAGCAAAGCCGGTCGTGTCTGCTGGGCAAGCGCCTGCCGCTCCGGCACCCGCAATTGCCGCCGAGAAGGCACAACCCGCACCGGCTCCCACCGCGCCGGCAGCACCCGGTGCCAAGGCTCCGGCCGCTGTCGCAGCGGCAACGCCGCCAAGCGATGTGCCCGAGACCGTGGCGCCCAAGCTCGAGCATGCCGACAGCGCCATTATCATCCGTCGCCACGACACGCTGTGGCGGATCTCGCGGCGCGTCTACGGCCACGGCATGCGCTATTCGACCATCTACCTCGCCAACCAGGATCAGATCACCGATCCCGATCGCATCTGGCCGGGGCAGGTGTTCAAGGTCCCGGAAAAGTCAAAGGAAGGCGAAGCCGCCGACCTCAAGGCGATGGGCGAGCAGGCAACGACGGCGCCCACCAAGACGCAGTAGGCTTCGCGCCTGCAGGGGAGTGCGCAATCTCCCCTTGGGGAAGTTCGAACGCCACGCAGATACTATCTACCCATCGGCGTAGCTTGCCCGATACACACTCATCGTTTATCGCCGATGGACGATGACCGAATCCCTCATTGAAACAGCCGGCGGCTGCGGCTCGCCGGAAAGCGCTGCAGCGGATAGCCGTGCCGTTGCCGCCCGGCTGGCGGCGCTTTCGCACCCGGCGCGGATCGAAATCATCAAACACCTATCGGCCAGCCATTCCTGCTGCTGCCGTGAAGTCGTCGACCGCCTCGATCTGGCGCAGTCCACGGTCTCCCAGCACCTGAAGGTGCTGGTCGAGGCCGGTCTGGTCCGGTTCGAGCCAGACCGCCAGCGGTCGCGCTATGCGGTCGATCGTGCCGCGCTCACCGAAATATCGGCATCGCTGAACGCGCTCGTCGATTCCTGCTGCTCCGGCCGCTGACCCCCTCACCTGAAAGGCAAGAAAAGTGGCCGAAAAAACCGTATCCGCCGAATCCGGCACGACGCTCGCCACATTGCGCAATCTCTGGCCCTACATGTGGCCGGCCGATCGCGCCGACCTCAGGGCGCGGGTCACCTGGGCGACGCTGCTGCTGGTCGTCGCCAAGGTAACGCTGGTCGCCGGCCCCTATTTCTTCAAATGGGCGACCGATGCGTTGGCCGGCGCCGCCAAGACGCCGCCGCCGCTGCCCTCTTTCCTACTCGCCCCAGTGATGCTGGTCATCGCCTATAATGTGCTGCGCCTGGTGCAGCTCGGCTTCAACCAGCTGCGCGACGCGCTGTTTGCCCGCGTCGGCCAGCATGCGGTGCGCCAGCTCGCCTTCCGCACCTTCGTCCATATGCACCAGTTGTCGCTGCGCTTTCATCTGGAGCGCCGCACTGGCGGCCTGTCGCGCATCATCGAGCGCGGCACCAAGGGCATCGAGACGATCGTGCGCTTCATCATGCTGAACACGGCGCCGACCATTCTCGAATTCTCCCTGACGGCCGGCATCTTCGCCTTCACCTATGGATGGAAATACGTGGCCGTGGTGGCGCTCACCGTCTGCGTCTATGTGTGGTTCACGGTCAAGGCCAGCGACTGGCGCATCTCGATCCGCCGCGACATGAACGACAGCGACACCGACGCCAACACCAAGGCAATCGATTCGCTGCTGAATTTCGAGACGGTCAAGTATTTCACCAATGAAGCGATGGAAGCCGAGCGCTTCGACCGCTCGATGGCGCGTTACGAGCTCGCCGCCACAAGGACCTGGACCTCGCTCGGCTGGCTGAACTTCGGCCAGGGCGTCATCTTCGGCCTCGGCACGGTGGTCGTCATGTGCATGTCGGCGCTCGAGGTACAGGCCGGCACGCAGTCGGTCGGCGATTTCGTCTTCATCAATGCCATGCTGGTGCAGCTTTCCGTGCCGCTCAACTTCATCGGCTTCATCTACCGCGAAATCCGCCAGGGGCTGACCGATATCGAGCACATGTTCGACCTGCTCGACGTGCCGCAGGAGATCGTCGACAAGCCCGATGCAAGGCCCTTGGTCGTCGGCGCCGGCAAGGTCGAGTTCCGCGACGTGCATTTCTCCTATGATCCGAACCGCAAGATCCTGAAGGGTGTCAGTTTCGAAGTGCCGGCCGGCAAGACGGTCGCCATCGTCGGTCCGTCAGGCGCCGGCAAATCCACCATCTCGCGGCTGCTGTTCCGCTTCTACGACGTGCAGGCCGGCCAGGTGCTGATCGATGGCCAGGACATTCGTGACGTGACGCAGGAAAGCCTGCGCGCCGTGCTCGGCATGGTGCCGCAGGACACGGTGCTCTTCAACGACACCATCGCCTATAACATCCGCTACGGCCGGGTCGGCGCCAGCGAGGACGAGGTGCGCAAGGCGGCCGAACTTGCCCAGATCGGCCCGTTCATCGACAAGCTTCCCGACGGCTATAAGTCCATGGTCGGCGAGCGCGGCCTGAAGCTTTCCGGTGGCGAGAAGCAGCGCGTGGCGATCGCCCGCACCATCCTCAAGGCGCCGCCGGTCCTGATGCTCGATGAAGCCACTTCCGCGCTGGACAGCCACACCGAGCAGGAGATCCAGGCCGCACTCGATCTTGTCAGCAAGGGCCGCACCACCATCGTCATCGCCCACCGTCTGTCGACGGTGATCTCCGCCGACGAAATCATCGTGCTCAAGGACGGCCAGATCGCCGAGCGCGGCACCCATGCCGAGCTGATGCGCGCGCACGGCCTCTACGCCTCGATGTGGGATCGCCAGCGCGAGGCGACGGAGGCCGAGGAGCGGCTGCGCATCGCCCGCGAGAGCGACGAACTCGGCGTCGTCGTCCGCCGGCGGACGTCGGAGATGTCGTAGGAATTTTGGAGCGCCAATTTCCTGAAATTCCGCTTGACCTCAACTTTGGTTGAGATTGTACGCCGTCCTTGGAGCCCGCGAACATCCAGGAACGGAACAATCAAGATGAGCAAGAAAAATCAGAATGGCGGCAGCGTGTTCAGGGTGGACAAGTTTGTCGTCCCCGCCGCCGCCCGCGAGGAAATACTCGCCAAAGTCAGGACAACGCATGAATTGCTGCGCCGGCAGGATGGTTTCGTGCAGGATTTCCTGCTCGAGCAATTCTCCGGCCCCGGCGAGTTCAACCTCGTTACCATCGTCGAATGGGAAAGCCAGGCGGCCGTCGACCAGGTGGTGCCGATCGTCAAGGCAGCGCATGAGCGCATCGCCTTCGACCCGAAGGAGACGATCGCCCGGCTCGGCGTGCGGGCTGATATCGCCAACTATCGGCGAGTGCCCGGGCTCTAGCCAGGCCAGCCAACGCCAGGTGCCGGGGCTCCAACGCCGAGCACCTGGCCGGTGCGGGCATCCCCCGTCATGTGCTCGAATCCTCGCCATTCGGCAGCGACGATGAACAGCGTTTGCCTGCCCGCACCGCCCAGCATGCAGGCAAAGCAACCGCGATCGACAGCGACCGTCTGCAACACTGCCCCGCCTTCGCGCACCCGCACGCAGTGTTTGTTCGGTACGTCTGCATACCAAATCGCCCCTTCTGCATCGAGGCAGATGCCGTCGGGATAGCCGTCGAGATCGGCCCAGACGCGGCGTTTGGACAAGGCGCCGTCGGCTGCGATGTCGAACGCCGTCAACCGGTTGGCGTGGGATTCGGCAACGATCAGCGTCCTGTTGTCCGGCGTCACGGTCATGCCGTTGGCAAACGCGATATCTTCCGCCACTTGCCGGACTGCGCCGTCCGGCGTGATCAGCACGATGGTACCCGGACCGAAATGCTGGCCGGGAGCCGGCGCCGGCCCGCCGCCGTTGACATAGATGTTGCCGCGGCCATCGACCACGATCTCGTTCCACGGACTTGTCGAAAGGGCACGCAAATCTGCATGGACGACGAGGGCGCCGTCGGCTTCCTGCCGCAGCAGCAAGCCTTCGCGGCCGGACACGACGAGCAGACGGCCGTCCGGCAACCAGTCGATGGAGTAGGGCAGCACAGCCGGTAAGGTGAGCATGAGTTCGCTGTTGCCGCCTGCACCGACCGCGACGATCTCGCCCGTACCCCAGTTGCAGACCCACAGGCGTCCATCATGCCAGCGCGGCGACTCGCCGAAAGCGAGGCCGGAGGTAACGAGACGCGTTTTAGGGACTGGTGGTTTCTGCATCTGCGAGAACTCCTTGTTGCGCACGGCATCATGGCCGAGATGGCCGTGAGAGGCGTCGTCTCACCAAGGACGGACGAGCAGCCCTGGTTCCTACACCGCCTTGTCGCTTTTCGCACCCTCCTGCCGTTGCACACCGCCACCTCTTCAAGCTGCGGCCAATGCGGTCTCCGCTATTGTTGCGTTGCGGCGATGAGGGCTTTCGGCTATTGAGGCCGGACTTGAAACGGAGCCCGCCCCAGCCCGATGAGCCTTGTCGATACGGTCAAGAACGCGTTCGTACCGATCCATCGCGAAGGCTACCCCTTCATCGCGGCCTTTGGCGCGGCGACGCTTTTCCTCGGCTATTTTTCTTCGATCCTGTTCTGGATCGGCCTTATCCTGACCGCATGGTGCGTCTATTTCTTCCGCGATCCCGAGCGCGTCACCCCGGTCGACGACCGCCTGGTGATCAGTCCCGCCGATGGCATCGTCTCGGCGGTCGGACCGGCGGTGCCGCCGCGTGAGCTTGGCCTGGGCAATATCGAAATGACCCGCATCTCGGTGTTCATGAACGTCTTTTCCTGCCATGTGAACCGCGCTCCGGTGCGCGGCCGCATTGCCAGGATCGAACATCGGCCCGGAAAATTCCTCAATGCCGAACTCGACAAGGCCAGCACCGAGAACGAGCGCAACGGGCTCGTGATAGAAAGCCCCAACGGCACGGTTGCCGCGGTGCAGATCGCCGGCCTGGTGGCGCGACGCATCGTCTGCTGGGCCGAGGCCGGCGGTTCTATCGGCATCGGCGAACGTTTCGGGCTGATCCGCTTCGGCTCGCGCGTCGACGTGTTCCTGCCTTTGAGCGCCACGCCGCGTGTGGCCGTCGGCCAGACGGCGGTCGGCGGCGAAACCGTGCTGGCCGAATTCGGCGGCGTCGCCGGCACGCCCCTCGTGCGGGTTTCCTGACCGGTGGGCACGCAATACAAGAAGTTCGAGGCTCACGGCAGCGGAGGCCCGCGCATCCGCGAAATCCCCATGCGCATGGTGCTGCCCAATCTGGTCACCGTGCTTGCCATCTGTGCCGGCCTGTCCGGTATCCGCTTCGGCTTCGAAGGCCGCTTTGAGCCGGCGGTGGTGATGGTGCTGCTCGCGGCGTTCCTCGACGGCATTGACGGCCGCCTGGCGCGGATGCTGAAGGCGACCTCGAAATTCGGCGCGCAGATGGATTCGCTGGCCGATATCGTCAATTTCGGCGTAGCGCCCGCGCTGGTGCTTTATGCCTTCCTGCTCGACCGCGCCGGCTCGCCGGGCTGGATCGCAGCCCTTCTGTTCGCCATCGCCTGCGGGCTACGGCTCGCCCGTTTCAACGTGCTCGACGACGAGAAAGGCGAACGCCCGATATGGCAGAGCGAATATTTCGTCGGCGTGCCGGCACCGGCGGGCGCGGTGCTGGTAATGCTGCCGCTCTATCTCTATTTCCTGCGCCTCGGGCTGGAGCCCAGCCGCCCCGCCGCCTTCGTTGCCACTGGATTCACCGTCCTGGTCGCCTTCCTGCTGGTCAGCCGGTTGCCGGTCTATTCCGGCAAGAGCCTCAAGATCCCGGGCGACCGGGTGCTGCCGATCATCCTTGGCGTCGTGCTCTACGTCCTCTTGCTGATGACTTATCCCTGGTACACGCTGACCGCTTCGGTCGCCGGTTACCTGATCTTCCTGCCGTTCAGCGTGCGCGCCTATTCCAAGCGCGCCAAGCTTGAAGGCGAGAAGGTGCCGCCTTCGGACATTGGATAGGCTGGATCGGAGGGCGACCTCAGCCTCTGACTGCTTCGCGCATCACTCCGCAGCCACCAGTCCCGCCATTTCCCGGTTCTTCATCAGCTTGTAGACGATCGAATCCATCAGCGCCTGGAACGAGGCGTCTATGATGTTTTCAGAAACGCCGACCGTCCACCAGCGCGCGCCGGTGCCGTCATGCGATTCGATCAGCACGCGGGTGATCGCCTCGGTGCCGCCATTGAGGATACGCACCTTGAAGTCGGCGAGCTCGAGATCGGCGATTTCGCTCTGGTACTTGCCGAGATCCTTGCGCAGCGCGATGTCGAGTGCGTTGACCGGGCCATGCCCCTCGGCCACGGACATCTTCTCCTCGCCGTCGACCAGCACCTTGACGATCGCTTCGGAGACCGTCTTCAGCTGGCCGTTGGCATCGAAGCGGCGCTCGACCATGCAGCGGAAGGAGGTGACGTTGAAAAACTCCGGCAATCCCTGCAGCATCTTACGCGCGAGCAGCTCGAAAGAAGCGTCGGCGCCTTCATAGGCATAGCCCGAGGCCTCGCGCTCCTTGACGACAGCGATCAGCGCATCGAGCCGATGATCGTCCCTCGGCACATCGATGCCGCGCCGCTTCAGCTCGGCAAGGAAATTGGCCTTGCCGCCCTGGTCGGAGACCATGACGCGGCGGCGGTTGCCGACCGCTTCGGGGGGGACATGCTCATAGGTCGCCGGCTCCTTGGCAAGTGCGGAGGCATGGATGCCGGCTTTGGTGGCGAAGGCCGAGGCGCCGACATAGGGTGCCTGGGCTTCAGGCGCCCGGTTGAGGAGTTCATCGAAAGCGCGAGAGAGCCTGGAGATGCCCATGAGCGCTTCGGCTGAAATGCCCGTCTCGAAGCGATCGGCGAAGGCCGGCTTCAGCGCCAGCGTCGGGACGATGGAGATCAGATTGGCGTTGCCGCAGCGTTCCCCGATGCCGTTCAGCGTGCCCTGGATCTGGCGCACGCCGGCCTCGACGGCGGCTAGCGAATTCGCCACCGCCTGGCCGGTATCATCGTGGGCATGAATGCCGAGGCTGTTGCCGGGAATGCCGGAGGCAATCACCCGCTCGACGACAGCGCGGATTTCCGAGGGCTGCGTGCCGCCATTGGTGTCACACAGCACCACCCAGCGCGCACCGGCATCATGGGCGGTCTTGGCGCAGGCGAGCGCATAATCCGGATTGGCCTTGAAACCATCGAAGAAATGCTCGCAGTCGACCATCGCTTCCTTGCCGGAAGCGATCGCCGCCTCGACCGAAGTCTTGATCGACTCCAGATTCTCCTCGTTGGTGCAACCGAGCGCGACTCTAACGTGATAGTCCCAGCTCTTGGCGACGAAGCAGATGGCATCGGATTTCGATTGCACAAGCGCCGCAAGGCCGGGATCGTTGGAGGCCGACACCCCTGCCCGTTTGGTCATGCCGAAGGCGACGAATTTGGCGTTCGCCGTGCGCTTCTCCTGGAAGAAGGCCGTGTCGGTCGGATTGGCGCCGGGATAGCCGCCCTCGACATAATCCATACCGAATTCATCAAGCAGTTTTGCAATCGCGATCTTGTCCTCGACCGAGAAGTCGATGCCGGGCGTCTGCTGGCCGTCGCGCAGGGTCGTGTCGAAGAGGAAGAGGCGTTGCTTTGTCATGGTCATAGCTCGAAAGGCCGCGATCCTTCGCGCCCCCCTCTGTCCTGCTGGACATCTCCCCCACAAGGGGGGAGATCGAACCGCACACCGGCTTTCGCTAATCTCCAGCGCTGCACGGCGAGCGACATGGCCGAAGCTGCCAATCTCCCCCCAAGTGGGGGAGATGTCCGGCAGGACAGAGGGGGGCGCCGTAGTGCACGAACCTGCATGGTTATTTCCCCGCAAACCCATCCGTCGCGCGGATCAGCCGGTCCAAAATCCCGGGCTCCGAATAGGAATGGCCGGCGCCCTCGATCAGGTGAAAATCCGCCTTCGGCCAAGCCTTGTGCAGGGCCCAGGCGTATTTCGCCGGGCACGGCATGTCATAGCGGCCATGAACGATGGTGCCGGGGATGTCCTTGAGCTTGTGCGCATCGCGCAGCAGCTGTCCCTCGTCCAGCCAGCCGGCATGGACGAAATAGTGGTTCTCGATGCGGGCAAAGGCGATGGCATAGTCGTCCTCGCCAAACTTGCCGCTGGTTTCCGGCTCCGGCAGCAGCGTGATCGTCTCGCCTTCCCACAGGCTCCAGGCGAGCGCCGCTTCCAGTTGCGCCTTGCGGTCGGACCCGACCAGCCGCTTGCGATAGGCCGCCATCATGTCGCCGCGCTCGGCCTCGGGGATTGGCGCCACGAAACGTTCCCACTTGTCGGGAAACATCTCGGACACGCCGAACTGATAATACCATTCGAGTTCCGCACGGGTCAGCGTATAGATGCCGCGCACCACCAGTTCGCTGACGCGATCCGGGTGGGTTTCGGCATAGGCGAGCGCCAGTGTCGAGCCCCAGGAGCCGCCGAAAACCAGCCATGTGTCAAACCCAGCCATCTCGCGCAGGCGTTCGATATCGGTCACGAGATACCAGGTGGTGTTGGCTTCGAGCGAGGCGTTTGGCGTCGATTTCCCACAGCCGCGCTGGTCGAACAGGATGATGTCGTAAAGTTTCGGGTCGAACAGCCGCCGGTGTTTTGGCGAGATGGTGCCGCCCGGACCGCCATGCAGGAACACCGCCGGCTTGGCGCCCTTCGTGCCGGAACGTTCCCAATAAACCATGTGGCCGTCGCCGACATCGAGCATGCCCGAGTCAAACGGTTCGATCTCGGGGTAGAGGGTGCGTAAGCTCATAGTTTAAGGCCTTGCTGCGGCCAGTTGGCCATCTCGTGATCTGGATGCTGGAAGGAGATGATCTGCTCCTGCCTGGCGTAATAGTCGGGATCGTCATGGACCGGCGCCTTGAAGATTGTCTCCACCCAGGGCAGCCGCGCGGCGTAGTTGACCTGGATTTGCGGCGCCAGGTCCGAACGGTCATCGAAGGCGCCGATGGCGATCTCCAAGCCGCCCGGCTGCCGGTAGGTCAGCGGCGTGCCGCAGCGGGCGCAGAAGCCGCGATCGATATTGACCGAGGATTGGAAATAGCTCGGCTCTTCGTGAGTCCATTCGACGCCGTCTTGCGGCACCGTCACCAGCGCACCGAAGAAGGAGCCGAACTGTTTCTGGCACATGCGGCAATGGCAGATCGACGGGCGTCCGAGCGCGCCCTTGATGCGGAAGCGCACGGCGCCGCACTGGCAGCCGCCGGTTCGAACGGTTTCGGTCATGATATCTTCTCCGGCGGCCATTGCTCGGTGTCGTGGTCAGGATGCTGATAGGAAACGAGATCAGCCAGATAGGGGGCCGAGTCGATGTCGGCCATCGTGTCCTCACCCGGCAATTGCGGGATGGTGTCGACGTAGGGGAGCTTTGCTTCCGTGCCCCACTGGACCACCGGCACGATTTCGGCCGGATTGTCGAACGCGCCAATGGCGAGGCCGACCCCGTCGGGCGCGGTGAAGGTCAGAGGCGTGCCGCAATCGGCGCAAAAACCACGCTGGACATGGTTGGACGAACGGAAGTATTTCGGCTCGCCGCGGGTCCAGTCGAGCTTGGCGCCGCGCACCGAGACCAGCGGCGCATAAAACGAGCCGAACGCCTTCTGGCACATGCGGCAGTGGCAGATCGAGGCTTCGCCGAGCGCGCCTTCGACGCGGAAGCGCACCGCGCCGCACTGGCAGCCGCCTGTGTAGACCGGCCTGTTGTCGAGGCTCATCACGTCTCACTCCGGATCATGACAGACGGCCTCGACATTGTTGCCGTCCGGATCGAAAACGAAGGCGCCGTAATAATTCGGGTGATAGTGCGGGCGCAGCCCCGGCGCACCATTGTCCTTGCCACCAGCAGCAAGGGCCGCGAGATGGAACGCATCGACCTCGGCGCGGCTGCGCGCGGTGAAGGCGACGTGCTGATGGGCCCTGGGCTTGTCCTTACCGGCATGCAGCCAGAACACCGGCCGCTCGCGGCCATAGCCGCCGACCTTGGCACCGCCAGTGTATTCCTGCGGCACCATATAAAGCAGCGCCGCCCCCAGCGGCGCCATCGCCCTGTCGTAGAAAGCCTTCGAAGCATCGAAATCGGCAACGGTGATACCGAGATGGTCGATCATGAAACGGACTCCCTTGCTGGTTCGCCCACCGGCATTTCAGCTGCGGCCAAACCGGCCTCGATCACGATATGCTGGCAGACATTGTCGATATCGCGAATGACGTCGTCGTTCCAGAAGCGCAGGAGCACCGGCGAGAGCCTCCTGACAGTTTCGAAGCTTATTGCGGTTCGTGTTCTATGGCGCCCCCCTCTGTCCTGCCGGACATCTCCCCCACTTGGGGGGAGATTGGCCGTCATGGCGGCTTTCGCCAATCTCCAGCGTCGCAAAGGCAGCGCAGTCGACGAAGCTACCGATCTCCCCCCTTGTGGGGGAGATGTCCGGCAGGACAGAGGGGGGCGCTGCCCCGCCGGCCTGTCGGCTTGAGACCACTGTGCGCTCGGGAAAAGAGAGGAGTCAAAGCGAACAAGCGGAAACGTCGGCGATCCTTCACACCCCCCTCTGTCCTGCCGGACATCTCCCCCGCAAAGGGGGAGATCGGCTGTCGCCACCGCTTTCGCCAACTTGGTATTCAGCACCACCCTCACCGCTTGACCTCCCACGTCGTCACGCGCTCACCGGTGACCGGGTCCTTGCCGTCCTTCAATTGCACGCCTTGCGCCAGCAACTCATCGCGTATGCGATCGGCCTCGGCCCAATTCTTGGCGGCGATCAATTCCAGGCGCCTGGCGATCGCCTCAGCGATCGCGGCCTCATTCACTTTGGCCGCGCCGACATCGAAGCCGAGGAAGGCAAGCGCCGCCTTCAGCGAGGCTGCGGCAGCGTTTTCGCCATTTTCATTGAACTCGATGGCCTCGCTTGCCAGTTGGGTGAGTTGCTGGAAAGCGGCATAGGTGGCAAGATCGTCGGACAGCGCCGCCACGACCTCTGTCGGCACCTGCCCTGCCGCTGCCGGCGCCAGATCCGCCGCCCGTTTCCATTTGCGCAGTGTATTCTCGGCCTCTTCCAGCTTGCGCACGGAAAAGTCGATCGGTTCGCGGTAATGCGTCATCAGCATGGCCAGCCGCAGCACCTCGCCCGGCCATTTGCGGCCGCCGAACGTATCGGTCTCCAGCAGCTCATGGATCGAGTAGAAATTGCCGACGCTTTTCGACATCTTCTGCCCTTCGACCTGCAGGAAGCCGTTGTGCATCCAGACATTGGCCATGACATCGGTGCCATGGGCGCAGCGCGACTGGGCGATTTCGTTCTCGTGGTGCGGGAAGATCAGGTCGAGGCCGCCGCCATGGATGTCGAAGACATCGCCGAGATAGGCGGCCGACATCGCCGAGCACTCGATGTGCCATCCCGGACGGCCCCTGCCCCAGGGCGAATTCCAGCCCGGCTCTTCCGGCGACGACAGCTTCCACAGCACGAAATCGCCGGGACTTTTCTTGTGAGCGTCGACGGCGACGCGGGCGCCGGCCTGCTGCTCGTCGAGATTACGCTTCGACAGTTGGCCGTAGGCCGGCATCGACGCCGTGTCGAACAGGACTTCGCCTGCGGCGACATAGGCATGGCCGCGTCCGATCAGGCTTTGAATCAAGGTGATCATGTCGGCCTTGCCATCGGCCCTGGGCTCGACGAATTCGGTGGCGCGCGGCTCGACGGTCGGCTCCAGGCAACCGAGCGTGGCGACATCCCTGTGGTACTGGTCGGCGGTTTTTTCCGTCACCCGGCGGATCGCCTCGTTGAGCGACAATTTTCCGGCGGCGATATCGCCGCCGAAGTCGCGCAACGCGCGCGCGTTGATCTTGTCGTCGACGTCGGTGATGTTGCGCACATAGGTGACATGCGCCTCCCCGTAGAAATGGCGCAGCAACCGGAAGAGCACGTCGAAGACGATCGCCGGCCTGGCATTGCCAATATGCGCGAAGTCGTAGACTGTCGGGCCGCAGACATACATGCGTACATTGCGCGCATCGATCGGGACGAAGTCCGCCTTCGTCCGCGTCAGCGTATTATAGAGGCGCAGGCTCTTCGATGCGTCAGACATTCCATGCCTTCCCGGTCCAGAACTTTTGTTTGGATGGAGCCAGCCTCGCGCCGAGACGCAAATAAGACTCCAGCCTGCTGGCCGGGGCGTTTGTCCAATCTGGGGAAAGATGAGGCGAAAACGTCCGGACCAGCGCGAGGCTAGCCAATAATGCAAATGCCACAAATGGCGAAAGACGTTTTCATGGGCGGCTTTATCGCCCTGGCCGGTGTTGCCGTCAAGTCGCTGGTCCTAGGAAAAATGTCGAGAAGACTGGCAAATGCGTCGCTCGATCACACGGAATCAGGCAGTGAAACATTTTATTAAACATGTCGGCACAGTCATGAAACATTCGCCGGCTAGATCAACAAGCGTCACGATTTGGTCCGATTCGGCAATCAAACGCAGGCACGAAAACATTATCTGGGAAGAGACACATGCCTCGAAGCAAGCAAGACGCCAGCCGCGCCAAGCAACCGGCGCTGGCTAGCCACTATCGTGCAATCGGCCCGGCCGCGATTGTCGCCGCCCTTCTTCACACAGCAAAGAAGAAAAAGCCGGCGCAGAAGATCGTATCGCCCCGCGCTGCCTGAAGCTGCCGGCGCCACTCTGGTGAATTCGGACGCCGGAATGGATAACGGCTTGCGCTAGAACAGCGTCATTTGACTGTCGTCCGCGCCGGGCTTCTTGCGCGTCACCTTCTCTGGCTCCGGTCCAATCTCGCCTCTCTCCTGAATCTCCGGTCCGGTGTTGGCGACCTTGTTGACGAGGTCGGACACGGGAATTGCTTCGAAGAAATCGAGCGGGGCCGGCCGCAGCAGGCCGGCTACATCGCGTGGCTCGAGCGTGCGGCAATCAAGCCAGCGGGCGAAATCCCTGATATCGATGACCACCGGCATGCGATCGTGGATATGCGCTATATCGGCATTGGCGTTGACGGTCAGGATGGCGCCGGTGTCCATTTCCGAACCGCCAGGCTCGGCGTAGGTCTCGATCAGGCCGGCGAAGGCGACCAGTCCGCCGTGTTTGGGCCGAATCCAATAGGGCTGCCCCTTCTTGCCGCCGCTTTGCCGCCATTCGTAGAAGCCGGATGCCGGCACCAAAGCGCGGCGATGACGCATGGCGGTCTTGAACGAAGCCTTTTCGATTGCGCCTTCAGAGCGTGCGTTGAACAGCAGCGGAAATTCCCTGGTGTCCTTGACCCAGGCGGGGATCAGCCCCCAACGCACCAGCATCGGTTGCCGGTCCGGCAGATTGGAGCCAGGCGCCCTCGGAACGCCGGCGATCGCCATCAGGATCGGCTGCGTCGGCGCGATGTTGTAGCGTGCCGGAAATTCCTCCAGTTCAGCCAATCCCAGGAAGGCAGCCGTCTGGTCCGGCGTCGCGGTCAAGGCAAAGCGTCCGCACATGATCGATCGGGCCTTTCGAACGGTTGGATTTTGAAAGTGGCGATCGAACCGGCGTTGCGCAACCGCTAAAGCTTCCCCATGCTGGGCGGTCCACAAGACCTGCCTTCAAATGAGCTGATCGAAAACTATGAATGAAGCACGCAAGGTACTTCCAGCAGTCTCGGTGGCTGTGGTGCGTGGCGACACCGTGCTCCTGGTCAGGCGGGCAAGGGCGCCTTCGCAAGGGCTCTACGCATTCCCGGGCGGCAAAGTGGAGGCCGGAGAGACGCTGGAGGACGCGGCACAACGCGAACTGCTGGAAGAGACCGGTTTGCGGGCGACCGGTTTTCGCCCCCTCCGGGAAATCCATATCGACGGCAGCGACGAAAGCCACCCGGTCGATTATCTCCTCACGGTCTTTGGCGCCGCCTACGCTGCCGGCGAGGCCGTAGCCAGCGACGACGCCGAGACGGCGGCATTCTACACACTGCGCGAGATGACGGCGCTGCCGCTCGCCGGTTCGGTGTTCGCGGTGGCCGAGGACTTGCTCGGTCGAACCGACGGTTTCCCTGAAAGTCCCTGAATTCCCGGTTCGCCGCGCCGAAATCGCCTTGCAGGCGACAAATTGTTTGGCCACATAGACTTATGAGCCGCACTTCTTTTCTCGTTGCCTTGTGCCTTGCCGTCAGCATGGCCGTAACGGCACGACCGGCGATGAGCGCCGAGTCGCCGTTCGAGCCGGGGCTGATGCGATTGGCCGAGGTTTTGGGGTCGCTGCATTTTCTGCGCAATCTGTGCGGCGAGAAAGGCGACCAATGGCGCGTCGAGATGCAGAAGCTTCTTGATTCGGAAAATCCCGACGCCGAACGGCGCGCCCGCTTCATCGCCAGCTTCAATCATGGCTACCGCTCCTTCGGCGGCACCTATACGCGGTGCACCGCTTCAGCCGCCGAAGCCATCAGCCGTTACATGAAGGAAGGCGAAACGCTGTCGCGGGACATCGCCTCGCGCTACGGCAACTAGGCAATTCCAGCAAAAGCTTGAACCGGTATCCGTCCGTAATTGCACCAGGGCAAGACGAGAAGCGGTTCTGCGTTTCAGCGAAAAACGATGAACCGCTCCAGGCATTCATCAACAGGTATTCGGGCTGTTGCCAGCGAGCGCTGATCTATCCGGCTTGTGCCGGTCGATATCTTGGTGCAATCCTGATGTTGCACTTCTGCAACAACATTAATGAAACGTTACGGGGCAAATGCGGAATTAACTCAAACTGAAGGTTTTCACCCCGCGAGCCGGCCTAATCGGCTAAGTTTGATCCGAACTGAACGCAGCTTCGCCAGACGCAGCGGACCCCCTGTAAAACCGACCAAAAAAATGTCGTATTTACAGGCACTTAATTCGGTCCAATGTGAACGGAACAGATCGAGCCTGATCCACACGGATGGATCGCCGCTTGAAAGGGTGGACATCGCTTATGGAACATGGTGTCAACGACATCGACGCGCTGGTCAGGGAAGAAAAACGCCTGACGGCGGTGGAGAGCCACAGCGAAGCCTGGGCGGAAGGCCTTTCGGCGGGGATCGAGCCGGAGATCATTGCCGAGGCGGCGCTCGAGACTGCCTTCGGTGAAATGTTGCGCGCCAACGGCGAGACCTCGGCACTTGCCTTGCTCGACCGCATGCGGGAAAAGGTGATTGCTGGCGCCTTCGAACCTGAGCGGCTGCGGCACTGAACCGACGTCCGGTTCTTTGGCGATAGATGCCGTTCGGGCAAAATGCCCGGGAGCAGGGAGATACGGGCAGTGAATTTCACGATGTCAGGCAAGCCGAAGGGCTTGGTCCTCTACATCCGACTCGCTGCTTGCTGTGCCGCGATTACCTTGCTGACGTGCCTGGCGAGCAGCCCAGCCCACGCCTTGAGCGAAATCAAGCGCGAAGAGCTTCCCTCTCCCGTCACACCGTCGGCGGATGACGATATCTCGTCGCCCGGAAGCGCAATTCCCATGCCCGATCCCGTGGAGGCACCGCCTTCGACCAGCCGGCCGGCTGCTCCGGACGCAGCGGAGCCCGACAGTCCATCGGATGGCACCAGCAACAGACCGCGTGTCGATCCGGAAGCACCCTTGCCCGAGGTCGTCTACGACCTCGGCAAACTGCCCGAACCGGTGCGGCGTATGCACGACCTGATCGTGGAGGCCTGCAAGGGCGGCGACATCGAAAAGCTGAGGCCTTTGATCGGCCAGGGCGAGAGCATGACGCAGATATCGCTGGCCGACATAGACGGCGACCCCATCGCCTTCCTCAAAGGCCTCTCCGGCGATCCGGACGGCCAGGAAATCCTGGCTATTCTGGAAGAGGTGCTTACCGCCGGCTACGTTCACGTCGACGCGGGGACACCGCAGGAACTCTATGTCTGGCCGTATTTCTTCGCGCTGCCGCTGGACAAGCTCGACGCCAAGCAGCGGGTCGAACTGTTCAAGATCGTCACCGCCGGCGATTTCGACGACATGAAGCAGTTCGGCGCTTATATCTTCTACCGCGTCGGCATCACGCCCGCAGGGCAATGGACCTTCTTCGTCGCCGGGGACTGAACCTCTAATCCTCTCCTTGTGGGGGCGCCGAAGGCAAGACAGGGAGCCTAGCGGGGCAACGCCTCGGAAAATTCCACAGCCCTGCCCTGACCCAGCGTAACGATCTCGCCTTCCCACATGATGCGCTGGCCGCGAATGACGGTGCCGATTGGCCAGCCGGTCACTTCCTTGCCGTCATAAGGCGTCCAACCGGCTTTCGAGCCGGCCTGAGCATTGGTGATGGTCTCGCGCCGCTTCATGTCGACAATGGTGAAGTCGGCGTCGTAGCCGGCGGCGATGCGGCCCTTGCGCGCCATGCCGAAGATCCGCTGCGGGCCATGGCTGGTCAGGTCGACGAAGCGCTGCAGGGTCAACCGGCCGGCATTGACGTGGTCGAGCATGATCGGCACCAGCGTCTGCACGCCGGTCATACCCGATGGCGAGGCGGGATACGGCTTGGCCTTCTCGGCCAGCGTGTGCGGCGCATGATCGGAGCCGAGCACGTCGACGATGCCTTGCGCAATGCCGTGCCAGACACCGTCGCGATGGCGGGCAGCGCGCACCGGCGGGTTCATCTGGATCAGCGTGCCGAGCCGCGCATAGTCGTCGGCGCTCAGTGTCAAATGGTGTGGCGTCGCCTCGCAGGTCGCGACGTCCTTGTGATGTTCAAGGAACGAGATCTCCTCGGCTGTCGAGATGTGCAGGACATGGATGCGGGCGCGAACGTTGCGCGCGATACGCACCAGTCGCTCGGTGCAGCGCAAGGCCGCGATCTCGTCGCGCCACACCGGATGCGATGACGGATCGCCTACGATGCGTTCGCCCAGGCGTTCGCGCAGCCGGAACTCGTCCTCGGAATGAAAGGCGGCACGGCGGCGCGTATTCCTAAGGATCGAGGCGACGCCTTCGTCGTCTTCGACCAGCAGGTCGCCGGTGGAAGAGCCCATGAAAATCTTGATCCCGGCCGCGCCCGGCAACCGCTCGAGTTCGCCGACGTCTTTTGCATTCTCGCGGGTGCCGCCGACCCAGAAGGCAAAGTCGCAATGCATGCGGCCGCTGCCACGCCGGACCTTGTCGGCGAGCGCTGCCTCGCTGGTGGTCAGCGGATTGGTGTTGGGCATCTCGAACACCGCGGTGACACCGCCAAGCACCGCCGCCCGGGAGCCCGTCTCCAGGTCTTCCTTGTGCTCCAGTCCCGGCTCGCGAAAATGCACCTGGCTGTCGACGACACCCGGCAGGATGTGCAGGCCACGGCAGTCGATCATCTCGCCGGCCGAGGCCTGGCGGAGATCTGCGATGGCGGTGATGCGCCCGTCCTTCACGCCAATATCGCGAAGACCCTCGCCGTCATGGTTGACCACCATGCCGCCTGTCAGGATGAGGTCGTAGGTATTGGCCATGCTGATCGATCTCTTGCGGGGGGAGTGTCAGCGGCTTACGTAATGACCAACCGTTTTGCAAGATCAGGCTTTTATTCGCCCCATGCCCTTTGCCCTCCTGAACGACCGCGCGCTCATCTCCGTCTCCGGCCCGGATGCCGAGCACTTCCTGCAGAACATCCTGACCACCGATCTCGATGCGCTTGGCGCCGGCGAAGCAAACCCCGGCGCGCTGCTTTCGCCGCAAGGCAAGATCCTGTTCGACTTCCTGATCTCTCGCGCCGGCGAAAACGCATTCCGGCTCGAATGCCGTGCCGACATTTCAGATGATTTCGTACGCCGGCTGACGCTTTATAAGCTCCGCGCGAAAGTCGAGATTGCCAAGTCCGAACAAGCGTTTGTCACCGTTGCGTGGGGGAAAGAGTCAATCGCCTCGCAAACTGATTCAACCGTGGTTGCCGACAGACGCTTCCGCGATGAAAGCGTCACCCGCTCTTATGCCGGTGCCGGCAGCTCAGAAAACAGCGACACCGCAGCGTGGCAGGCTCTCCGCGTCGCCCAAGGTATTGCCGAAAGCGGGGTCGACTATGCGCTCGGCGATGCCTTCCCGCATGACGTGTTGCTCGACGAGATGGGCGGCGTCGGGTTCAAGAAGGGCTGCTATGTCGGCCAGGAAGTCGTCTCGCGCATGCAGCACCGGGGCACCGCCAGGCGACGCGTGCTGATTGTCCGGTCCGAGCGTCCCCTGCCCCCCGCAGGTGCCGAACTCACCGTGGGGGGACGACCGGTCGGCACGCTCGGCTCGAATGCCGGCACGACCGGGCTTGCCATTGCTCGCATCGACAGGGTCAAGGCGGCGTTGGATCTCGGTCAGCCGATCCTGGCGGGAGACCAGCCGGTGACGCTGACTATCCCCGTCTGGGCGAAGTTCAGTTTCCCGCAGGAAACCGTCGGCGCGGAGGAAGCCTGATGGCGGCGGACCGCACCGGCGCGCCGCCACGCGCCTGGCAGCGCATGCTGTCCGGCCGCCGGCTCGATCTGCTCGATCCCTCGCCGCTCGACATCGAGATTTCGGACATTGCCCATGGGCTCGCACGCGTCGCCCGCTGGAATGGCCAGACCAGCGGCGAGCATGCCTTTTCGGTTGCCCAGCACTCTCTGTTGGTCGAGGCCCTGTTCAACGACCTGATGCCGGCAGCTTCGCCCGACGACCGGCTGGCGGCCCTGCTGCACGATGCGCCGGAATATGTCATCGGCGACATGATCTCGCCGTTCAAATCGGTGATGGGGGGCAGCTACAAGGATTGTGAGTTGCGCTTGCAGCGCGCCATACACCTGCGGTTCTCGCTGCCTCCCGAACCGGCTGCCGCGCTGCGCAAGGAGATCAAGCGCGCCGACCAGATCGCCGCCTATTTCGAGGCAACGCTGCTTGCCGGCTTTTCGGCCGCCGAGGCGACGGAGTTCTTCGGCCGCCCGCGCGGCTTCAGCGCCGAACGCTTCGATTTCACGCCGCGCTCGGTAATTTGGGCACAGAACGCATTCCTGAAACGATTTTTTGCAATCGAGAAGTCGCGGCGCCAGGTCCCCGCACCAGCGGTTGGATAGCAAACGCTAAATTAACCGTCAGCGACCACAGTATCCCGTCATATCACGAGCCGCAGGCACGCTCATGCCCGTCGCCGATGACAAGGGTAGTTCGTTCGTCCCGGGACGGGATGCAGAAGGCGTGGAGCGCTCGCAACGCATGGAAGACGAACTGCGCGCGCAGAACGAACGCTTCGCAGCCGCGGTCGAGAACATGTCACATGGCCTGTGCATGTTCGATGCCGACGAGCGCATGATCATCTGCAACGGCAACTATATCAATCTCTTCCGCCTCGACGCCAAGGTGATGCAGCCGGGTATCCGCTTCATCGACATTCTGAGGCACAGCGTCGATATCGGCGTCGCCTCGCAAAGCGCCGACGAACTCCATGCCATCCGCAAGCCCTATATCGACCAGGCGAAACCCTCGACCTACGAAGAGACGCTGTCGGATGGTCGCATCATCAGCATCTCGCACCGCCCGCTGGCCTTGGGCGGTTGGGTCTCGATCTACGAGGACATCACCGAACAGCGACGCGCCGAACAGGATCTGAAGGAGCAGCACCGCCGCTTCGACGCGGCACTCGCCAACATGTCGCAAGGCCTGGTGATGTACGATGCCGACGGCAAGATGATCGTGCGCAACCGGCGTTTTCTGGAGCTCTACAATGTCACCGAGGCGGACTTCCCGCTTGGAACCACGCATCGCGACGCTCTCGAACGATTGCTGGAACTCGGCATCTATACGAAGATCGACGTCGACAGCGAAGTCGCCAAAACCGAAGCCTGCCTGAAGGCGGCAAAAATCCATTCGGCCTATCGGCATCTTACCGACGGCAGGACGGTTCTGGTCACACGTCGACCGATGAGCGGCGGCGGTTGGGTAGTGACCTTCGACGACGTTACCGAACGTCGCCGCATCGAAGAGCGCATGACCCATCTTGCGCATCACGACGCCTTGACCGGACTGCCCAACCGCTCGATGTTTCGCGAACGGCTCGACCTGGCGCTCGAGGATGCGGCGGCTGCGCCGTTGGCGATCTTCTCGCTCGATCTGGATCGCTTCAAGGCGGTCAACGACACCCTGGGACATCCGGCTGGCGACTGGCTGCTGAAGAGCGTGGCCGAGAGGCTGCGGCGTTGCCTGCGCAATGAAACAGACATGGTTGCCCGTTTCGGCGGCGACGAATTCGTCGTTATGCAGTTCAATTTCAAGGGCATCGCCAATGCTGAAAAGCTGGCGAAGCGCATCATAGAATCAATCGCAAAACCCTTTCGCGACAAGAGCCTGGACATGCATGTCGGTATCAGCTTGGGCATAGCTGTTTTCCCCGACGACGGCACGGATGCCGACACACTGCTGAAAAACGCCGACACCGCGCTCTATCGGGCGAAGAGCGAAGGGCGCAATCTCTATCGCTTCTTCGAACCCGCAATGGACGCCATCGTGCAGGCCCGCCGGGCGCTTGAGGTCGACCTCGAGGCCGCGGTGCCACGCCAGGAATTCGATCTCGATTTCCAGCCCATCATGAACATCGCCTCCGGCGAGATCGTCGGCGCGGAGGCCTTGATGCGTTGGCATTCGCCGGCGCGCGGCACGGTGGCGCCGGACGAATTCATTCCGGCTGCCGAAGAGACCGGAGTAATCGTGCCGCTCGGCGAGTGGGCGCTCCGGAAAGCCTGCACGACGGCCGCAAGCTGGCCTCCCGGCTTGCGCATTGCGGTCAATGTCTCGGCCGTTCAGCTCAAAAGCGGCGGTTTTGCTCGCGACGTCATCTCAGCTCTGGCCTTTTCAGGCGTGCCGGCCGGACAGCTGGAACTGGAAATCACTGAAACCGTGTTGATGGACGAAAGCAAAGCCGTGCTGAAGACACTGCGACAGTTGCGCGAACTCGGCATCCACATCGCGCTGGACGATTTCGGCACCGGCTATTCCTCGCTCGGCTACCTCAGGCGTTTCCCGGTCGACAAGATCAAGATCGATCGCTCATTCATTCACGACATGGGCAATCGCGACACGGCGGCCATCGTTCGCACCATCATCGGGCTGGGTGCAGAACTCGGCATCATAGTCACCGCCGAGGGGGTCGAGACCGAGGCGCAGCTCGACATGCTACGCAAGAATGGCTGCGTCGAGGCGCAGGGTTATTTGATTGGCGTGCCGTCAAGGGCAGCGGACATCCCGCGTCTGTTGAAGCTGCGTGCGTTGCACAGCCAGACGGGCTGACGGCATCGGCGGAAGGTCAGCTCAGCGCCTCGATATATTTCTCATGGAAGCTGACATAGCCCGGCTCGACCACCTTGAGATGCCGCTCGATCAGCGCGTGAAACTGCGGCAATTGGTGAAACGGCACACCGGGATAGGCATGATGCTCGGCATGGAACGGCATGTTCCAAGCCAGCTTGCGCACCACCCAATTGGTCAGCGTGGTTCTTGTATTCTCCAGCATGTTGGCGACGAACGGACAACGGCCATGCTCGGCCAGGAGATAGAGGCGCAGAAAGGGTTGACCGAGCAGAGCCGGAACGATCCAGGCATAGAGAATCAGGGTGAGCCGGAAATAGACGGCAAGCAGAAAGACCGCCCCGTAAAACACGATCATGGCGCGCGCCTCGGCGCGTACCTTGGGCCGGCCTTTCGGCGGCACATAGCTTTCCTTGCTGCCTCGGGTCGCGTTGGCGCAGAGCGTCTTGAAATGGCCCCACCACAGCGGGATTCCGGAAACATGCACGAGGTACTGCCATAGCGTCTCGGGCTTGGGAGATGCCAATTCCGGGTCGTTCTCGGGATCCTGGGTGAAGCGGTGATGGGCGAAATGGAAATAGCGGAACCAGTCGGCCGGCAGCGCGAGCGCCAGACTACAGACCCGCGCCACCGCATCGTTCAACCATTGCGTCTCGAAAGCCGTGCGGTGAACCGTTTCGTGGAGGACCGTGAACAGGAATACGATCAGTATGCCTTGCGGCAACATCAGTAGCGGCCAGAACGGCACCCTGGCGGCGATCAACGCTCCTAAAAGGATGATCGCTCCCCAGTGGACGGCGAGCTGAGCTAGGCATACATGGACCATCGCGACGTTATCGCATCCCTGACGCCGGAAGAGCGCAATCGCCTCACCGCCAAATCGGACGCGTTCGCCGATTGAGTTCATCGCGCCAAGATACCTCGACATGGGGAATGCCTGCGCAGGAGCGTGACGTCGTCAGCCCCGACCAACAGGAAGCATCGACTCATCTCCGCCGCGATCCAGCTGTGGTGCACGACAAGTTCGTCCGGTTTTAGGCGGCCCGGTCGCGGAAGCGACGATAGATCTCCTTGCGATCGCAGCCGGCAAAATCCTCTATGACGATGAACTGCATGTTTTGCCCCAATTAAACTACCGCCCCGGCCGGTCCAACCGTTCCAGGAACCACTGCGTCAATCGCACCCATACCTCGTCCTTCTCGCCGGAGTCCTCCCAGCCATGGTCGAGATTGGGATTGTCGTTGACCTCGATGACGAAGACGCCGTCCTTGGTCTCCTTGAGGTCGACGCCGTAGAGGCCGTCGCCGATGCAGCGCGCCGCCTTGACTGCGGTCTCGACGACATGTGCCGGCGTCTCCTTCAGTGTGAAGGTCTTGATGCCGCCCTGGTCGGGCTTGCCGCTGGCCTTGTGGTTGACGATCTGCCAGTGCTTCTTGGCCATGAGGTAGTGAACGGCAAAAAGCGGTTGGCCGCCGAGCACCCCGACGCGCCAATCATATTCGGTCGGAATGAATTTCTGGGCGATCAGGAGATCGGAATCCTCCAGCCACTCGGTGGCGAGCCGCGTCAGCTCCTCCAAATTGGCGCATTTCTTGACGCCGCGAGAGAAGGAAGAATCCGGGATCTTCAAGACCAGTGGAAAACCGAGCGTCTGCGCCGCCAGTTCGAGGTCCGAGGCGCCGGCGATCATCACCGTCGGGGGCACCGGTACCTTGTTGTATGCCATCAATTCGTTGAGATAGACTTTGTTGGTGCAGCGGATCATCGACAGCGGATCGTCGATGACGGGCATGCCTTCCTGCTGGGCGCGGCGGGCGAAACGATAGGTGTGGTTGGAGATCGACGTCGTCTCGCGGATGAACAGGGCGTCGTAATTGGCAAGCTTGGCGAGGTCCCGCTTGGTGATGGGTTCGATTTCGACGCCCATCTTCTCGGCGATCTTGGCCCAGTAGCGCAGCGACGAGATTTCCGAGGGCGGCAATTCCTCGTGCGGGTCGACCAGCGTGGCGAAGGTATAGCGCGCCGGCGTGCGGCCCTTTGTGTCGCGCCATTCGCGGTTGGTGTAGGTCTCCAGGCACTGGATGAAGCTTGCTTCTTCGTCCTCCGTCATCCGCGCCAAGGGATGGAAGCCGATCTTGCGAATCGAGGCCCATTCGGCGCTATCCTTGACATGAACTTCGAGCGCGGGTGCGCGGAACCAGTCGAACAGCAGCTTGGCGAAGCGGTCCCAGACTTTCGATGGACCGATGCCGAAAAAGATGCAGACCTTTGCCGGGAAGACACCACCAAGATCCTTGCGGCACTTGTTGAGCGCCAGTTCGAGTTCCGGCAACGCATGCTCGTAGAGCTTGCGTTCCGACAGGTCGATCATCGTCTCGACGGTTGGGATGACCTTGTGGCCGCGCGAGCTCGCCAGCAGTGACGCATAATAGCCACGGCTTTGATAGCCGTAGTTATTCGACAGGTTGATGACCTTCGGCCGCTGGCCGCGAAACAGCGCCGGATGCGCAAGATAATCGCGATTGGTGATGATCTTGTGCGGCGTCGCCACCTGGTCGAGATCGCTCTGCCGGCCGGTAAGGATGACCCAGGTCATTGTCTGTCGCGCTTTCCCAGAGTGATGGCGGCACGCAGTCCATCGCGGCCGAACTGCGCCATATTCATGAAGATGCCGTAGGGCACCGGAATATTGGCGGCATCAAGGATGGTCTCCTGCCTTTCGTCCTCGACCCAGGGATCGTGGATCAGGATATGGTCGCCGTCATCTCCGATGGCCAGCACCCAGTGCGGCACTTTCTTGCCGAACATCAGGAAACCGCTGATCAGCACCAGAACCAGTTTCCCCCCGGCGATCGCGGCGCGAATGTCGTCGATGGTGAACGGACGGTAATTCACCGGGATGCCGTAAAGTTCCGCGCGGCGGCGAAAGTCGACCTGGGCCAGTTCCATGACCCGGCGCTTGTCCTCGCTGCGCACCGATTGCAGGAACAGCGCGCCGTAGAAGGAGACGTAGACCTCCGCCGCAAGCCCGCTTTCATATCCCGAGACAGCGAGACCGAACGGCTCGCAACCGCCCGGTCCCGACATCATGAAGACGGTCGTCGCCTCGCGCCAGAGGCGGATTTCCATCACCGGATCGGGCACGAAGCCTGGGTCGAAATTGGCCATGGCCATCATCAGGCAGCAAGGGCCGCAGGTGAACTCGCAGGTCTGCTGATAGAACGGCACCATGGTGGCGGCCGGAAGATCACCGCGCAGGGTCTTTTCATAGCGAAGCGCCGTCTCACCGTCCTCATAGTAGCCCGGCTCACGCCCAATCTTGCGGTAGCCGGCCTGCTCATAGATGCGAATGGCGCGCCCGTTGTCCTCCCGCACTTCGAGACGCAGCATCATGCGGCCATGCTCGAAGGCGGCATCCTCCGCGGCTGCGAGCAACTGACGGCCGACACCAAGTCCGGCGAAAAACGGTCCAACGGCTAGGGAATAGAGCCGCGCCACACCGCTGCCCTTGCGAAACAGCACGATCGCGTAGCCGGCGACGCGGCCATGGACCTCGGCGATCAAGATCTCGGCGGTCTCGCGCTCGATGAACAGGCGGAAGGAGCGGCGGGAAATGCGGTCGCTCGAGAAAACGGCTTTCTCGATGGCGGCGAGGTCATCGACGTCAGACGCGCGGGCCGTGCGGATCTCGGCAGGCATGCGGGCTTGGAAAACCTCGATTGGATTGTGGAAAAGGCCCGATCAAAAGCGTCGCAAATACCGCCTGAAGCGCCGGTATTCGTCAAGCGCTATCGCTCCTTGATTAGGGCCGAATTGTGACAGTTTCCGCCGCGGCAAGGAAGCACTCGGACTTTGAACAGGATCGCCTTTTTTAAAGGCTACCGGCCGCGAAAAGCCGCGGCCGATTCAGCTTGCGAGACCGGCCAAAAGCTGGCCGTAGGCGCTCTTCGCAACGATCGCCAATTGCTCGCGCGGCAGCGAGCCGACGACGGCACAGCCATAGCCCTTGTCCAGCCAATAGACAGCCTGCGGGCCGTCTTGCGCCGAGGCATAGGTACCCTTGGCGTTCTCCGTCGATTCTGCGGTGACGAAGAGAGATATGCGCTCGCCCTTGTCGTCCTCGTAGAGCAGCATCGCGGCCTTAGCCTCGCCGGCCGGCAGCAATCGGCCACCGATCAGCTGAAAACCGTTCGCGGTCAGGTCCGGCGCCACCAGCTTCAGCCCGACCCGGTCGGACAGCCAGGTCTGCAGGTGATCCTTGTCGTTGGCAGGCACCTCGACCGCGTGCCGCTTTTCGGCGGCATAGATGACATGGGCGGCGATTGCCTGTTCGGCGAGCTGATCTTCCGCCTGGTCCTCCCGTCCGACGCCGCCGATGCCGGCAAGATATCCGCCAAGTCCACCCGCGGCCAGAAGTACGGCCGCGGCGGCGGCAAGCCACCAGCGCGGGCGTAGCGCGGCGGCCTTGGCCGGCGCCTCACCGAGCACCACATTGCGCAATCGCGCTGGCACGGGTTCATCCAGCACGCTGGCGAGGGCCGCACGCATCGCATCCCGGTCGGCGGCGAAGCGGACGCTCCTGGCCTTCATTTCGGGGTTGGCGTCGAGCCAGGCATCGTAGGCGATGCGTTCGTCGGCTGGCAGTTCGCCGTCGAGCGCCATGTGGATGTCACGTTCGGAAAAATCGCGGCGGATCATTTCTCGACGATCCTTATCGTACGGCGGCGGGCCGTGTCGTCCAGTAGCCCGCGCAGTTCCTCGCGGCCACGCGCGATGCGCGACATCAGCGTGCCGGCCGGTACACCCAGAATGTTGGCGGCCTCGGCATAGGAAAAGCCTTCGATGGCGACCATGACAAGCGCCGCGCGGCGGTCGGGGCTGATCGCCTGCAACGCATCCATGATCTCGCGCGAAGCGATGCCTTCCAGCTGCTCGGCCGGCTGGGCAACCGCCTCGCCGGCTTCCAGCGGCAGCATCGCCGCCTCGCCGCGACGGTTCACCTTGCGCATCTGGTCGATGAACAAATGATGCATGATCGTAAACAGCCACCTCCTGGGGCTTTCTCCTGTCTGCCAGTTGTCGAGCCGCACAAGCGCACGCTCGAGGCAATCCTGGACGAGATCGTCGGCGGCATCGCGGTCGCGCAAAAGCGAGCGCGCGTAGCGTCGCAAACGCGGTATTTCGCCGAGGATTGCTGCCTTCTTTTCGTCCATGACCGCTGGTTCTGAGGTCGCCCTTGTTGATCTCGATTGAACGCGCCTTCCGGGCGCGGCGCAAGCGGCCAGCGCGAAGCGGTCCGCCGCCCCGGTCACCCAAGCAATGAGACAACGCCGGCGGGTGCCGGTTTATTCCCGGCTACCAACGGTCAAACCTTGATTTATGCTAAATCCGTCTGAAGGAAATCGTTGCCCTTGTAGAGCAACGGAACATCGAGCGCCTTTGCGCAGGCATAGGCAAAACAGTCGCCAAGATTGAGATCGGCCGGATGACCGACCGCTTTGCCGTAGCGGATACTGGCGTCAATGGCGCGCTCGCCAATATCTCCATCGATGGAGACATTGCGAGCGTCGATCTCGACAAGGAACGCATCGACCAGATCGCGCGCCGCCACGAGCATTCCGGGGGTCGGTTTTCTTTGGTCACCAGCACTCATTCGTCCAAGGCCGATTCTTCCAAGGCCAAGCGTTGCTTCGAGTCGGACGAACGCAGAAATATACAATGGACCGGCGGCGCCGGCGATCTGCTTGAACAATTCCTCCCAGCCCGGTTCCCTGGCGAGAATCGCAACGATCACTGACGCATCGACGAACATCAGTCTTCCCACATCTCGTCCATGAACGCTTTCATGTCGAAGTTTGGATCGGGCGACCCCAACGCAGCCGCCTGGGCCTGAAGAACGGCAATCCTCTCGCGCAGCGGCTTGCGGTCGCGATTGCGTTCAAGCTCATGCAAAAGTGCGGTCCGCACTGCTTCCGTCTTGCTCGGCGCGTTCGTCTCGCGCTGCAGCTTCGTCGCCAGTGCATCCACCTCGTCGTCGCGGATATAAAGCGGCATTGTGAATATCTCCTATGGAATATTCATATATTCCATTTTGAATATTCCGACAACCCAATCCTCAAGCCTCCCTTGCCGCGCGCGTCAAAAGCCGCTGGTAGAACAGGCCGATGCCGATCAGCACCGCGCCAAGCCCGATGAAGGACAGCGCCCTGAGCACGCCTTCCAGCTCGGACATGTCGAAGAGAAAGACCTTCAACACCGCGACCGCGATCAACGCGGCGGACGCAATGCGCAGCACCTGCGACTTCAGCCAGACACCGGCGGTGAGCAATGCAACGCCGATGACCAGCCAGAGCGCCGAGTAGGTGTAGGTTTCCAACTGGCCAAGGCCGCTCCACAGGCCGATGAACTCGCCTTTGAACAGGCGCCTGACCGACAGGGTGGCATAGGCGAAGGCAAGCACAGCCGCCACCAGCGCCAGCATCTGCGCATACCATTTCGGCCGCTTGTCCCTGCTATAGAGCGCCAGCCCGCCGGCGGCGACGGCCGGCAGGAGATAGGCGAGGAACAACAGGTTGAAGGCCGGGATCCGGCCGGTCGATTCGTCGGTGAACAGCGGGTTCAGCACCACGAAATGCCGGATAACGATGAGGGCGACCGATGCCACACCGGCGGCCATCGAACCATAGCGCAGCACCGAGCTTGGCGAGCGCATGTCGATGGCGACCAGAATGGCGCCGGCGCCGATGGCGATCAGTGTGTAGATCGCTTGTTCGGCGAGCGTGATGGCACCCGTGTCGATGACGCCGCCATGCATGGCATGGCGCACCAGCATTGCGAGCGTGAGCAGCGCAAACAGTGCCGCGGCTGCTTCCATGGCGAGGCGCGGCCGGCCATTGGTGGTGCGGGCGAGCTGCCAGGCGCAAAAACCGAAGACCAGTGCTGGTATGCCGTAGCCCGGCAACAGCCAGTTGAACACGGGTGTCGTGGACAGGAATTCGGCGCCGACGATGGTCGGGTCGAAGGCGATGCGGCTAAGCACGGCGATCACGGCGCCAACCGAAATCCAGCCAAGCACGGGATAGGAGCGCCAGCGCGTCGCCAGCGCCGGCACGATGGCCGCGGCGCCAAGCAGGATGGTGGTCCAGCCGGAACCGAAGGCCATGTGCAGCATCAACAGGCCCGCGAGCGCTGCGCCACTCATGGCGAACGACACGGCCGCGCCTCCCCTGAGCGGCGGTTCTTCGCCGCGCGCGATCCATTCGCCGCCGGCAGCGAAAACCAGGACCAGCAGAGCCGCGACGGCGGCATATGCAAAGTCACGGTCGAGATTGCCGAAGGTGGACCAGAGCGCCAGCAGGATGACCAGCGGCACGATGACCGCTGATGCCGCCCACGAGGTGGCGCGAATCCAGGTCGCGGCGGCAAATTTGCGCGCGGCCCACAAGCCGGCGCCGATGAAGACAAGGCCAAGCGCGATGCCGATACGCAACGTCAGGGCGTCGGACGCCACCACGGGCTGGCCGTCGACGCCTAGAGCACCGCTGGAAAAATCCGACGCCACCGATGTTGGCGGAATGATGCCGAGATAGATCAGCACCGTCGCCAGTCCGGCCGCATAAAGCAGCGGCAGCGCCATTGGACGATAGAGTGCGACTGCGACCATCGCAGCGAGGATCATGGCGGCCTGCAAAGCATCGCCAGCGGCGGCGAAGGCCGGGTCGACGGACAGGCCCAGCGCCGAAAATGCTACGAACAGGCCAGGCGCGATCGACGGCCAGTCGAAGACCCTGGCTGATCCGGCTGCGTCGTCACGGCGGCCGAGCCAGACAAGGGCGAGCACGGCCAGCGTGACGGCATCGATGAAGAGGATGGCGGAGAGGTTCGCGCCCGGCGCATCCATCATGTAGAGAATGGTCCAGATGCCGGTGCCGACAAAAGCCGCCGCCATCAGCGATTTCCAGTCGCGCATGCGCGCGATGACGCCGGTGGCGGCGAGCACGATCGCGAGATAGCCGAACAGCGCCCAAGGATTGGGCGCCTGCGAAGCAATCAGCATCGGCGTCACCATGGCGCCGACGAGGCCGATACCGGCCAGCGCCAGGCCATGGACAAGGGCAGCAGCGATGGTGGCAACGCCAATGGCGCCGAGCAGCGTGAAAGCGAGCGCCGGGCCGATGAAGCCGTAAATGCCATGCGCGGCATAAACGGTGCCAAACAGGATGAAGGCACCCGCCGCAGTCAGGATGGCCGGAATATAGGCACCGGCCGCGCCCTGGACCGGTACCTTGAGGCCGGTGCGCCGGATGAACTCGCCAGCGGCGACCAGCACCAGGCCGAGCACGGCCGCCATGATGAGCCGCGCACCGGGACCAAAAATGCCGGACTCGATCGTGTAGCGGATCAGGAACAAACCACCCAGCGCCAGCGCGATGCCGCCGACCCAGACCGCCCACCGGGTGCCGAGCGCCGTTTCGACATTGGACTGGCGAGCGGCGGCTAGCGCCGCTGCGGCCGGCTCGACAACATCGGCTGTCTTCGGCGCCGCCTCACCGGCGGCCCATGGGCCGGGCACAGGCTCGCCAGTCGGGATCTCCGCCTCTGCCGCCGGCGTCTGCGCGCCCTCGCTCACCACCGGTGAGGCGATATCGGCCGGTGCCACAGCCGCGTCGGCCACATCGGCAGGCTTGCTATCGGCAGCTGCCTGTTCGGACGGTTTGTTCACGGGCGGCACGGCGCCCGAAAGCACAAGGCTGCGCAACGCGCCAAGCTCGCGCTCGACGAGAGCTATCCGGCTCTGCTGGCGCGAAATGATGACGAACAAGGCGATGATGGCCACAAGGCCGATCAGGCTTTCAAACATGGCGGTTCCCCCAAACCAGGCCAGTTTTCACTGACGTTCAGTCTCACTGACATTCAAATGCGGCGGCCAAACGGCCACAAGACTCAGCGTGCCGACAGATTGGCGGCTGGAAAGATCGAGCATGTCTCGGTGCCGAAAGCCCGCAGCTTGCCGCCGGCATCCTTCAGCGTCGCTTCCGATACCGCCAGCGTACGGCCTTTGTGGACTACCTTGCCTTCGCAGACGACCTCGCCGGTCCTGGGCGTGATCGGCCGCGTCAGATTCACCTTGAACTCAGCCGTGGTATAGGCCTCGCCCTTTTCGAGCAGCGTCTGCACGGCGCAGGCCAGCGCCGAATCGAGCAGGGTCGCCGCCCAACCGCCATGCACACCACCCAGCGGGTTCAGATGGCGCTCGTTCGGCACGCCTCGGAACACGGCACGGCCTCCCGAGACTTCGGTCAGCGCGAAGCTGAGCTGGAAGGAGATCGGGGGCGCCGGATATTTGCCATCGACGATGCGCTGCAAAAGTTCCAGGCCGGTATAGTCAAGGATATCGGCATGCGGAATGGTGCCGAGGCCGAGCGGCGAAACCCGGCCCGGATAAAGCTCGACTTCGCTCATGTGATGATTTCCCTGGCGGCATTCTCTCCAGCAACGGCCTTGCGCGTCGCGTGGTGCTTGCGCAGCGCCGCAAGGAAGCCGGCACGGGCGCCGGGCTCTTCGATACCACGCGGCTCATAGACGTGGCGGGTGAAGAAGAAACCAGTTAGCCGGAAGGCATCCTCGACCGCTGCCGGATCCGCGCGCAGGCCCGAGCCGCGCTGCAGGAAGGACGGCAGCGCCAGCATCTTGTCGCGCCATGGCGCGCCGGCCTCTCGCGAAACCGCCCGTCCCGATTTCGGCGAGACGTAGGCAAGGTCCTGTTGAGTGCCGGTGGCGGCGCAGCGGCTGAGATCGAGACCGAAGCCGAGTTCATCGAGGATCAGAAGCTCGAAGCGCGCCACCAGTTCGCCGGCGGCATCGGCATCGTCGAGATGGCCGATCATCACCGCAAGCGCCTCGTAGAGGCCGCCATGGCCGTCGCGCTCGGGCAGCAGGCGCAGATGCGCGGCCATGGTCTGCAGCCCATAGACGGCAACCGCGCTGTCCATCAGCCGGGCGGCGTTCATCTCGATCGCCTCGGCCTGAAACGTGCCGAGATGCTCGTCAAGGCGCGCCCGCCATAACAGGTCGACACGATTGCCTGGCTGGAGAACGGGCTGCTGCTTGCGCGAACGACCACCGCGGACGAGACCGAGATGGCGGCCATGCGCGCGCGTCATCACCTCGAGGATGGCGCTGGTTTCGCCATGCTTGCGGGTGCCGAGAATGATTCCCTCGTCGCGCCATTCCATGCCCAAGCTTTTCACCGGTTGGGTGGCGAAATCAAGGTATGGATTGGTGCCCGGCGGGGCCGACTTTCACATCGGCAAACAAAAGCCGCCCGCAGCGATGTGCCGCGGGCGGTCTGGTAAGGTCGGTCTATCCGTTAGAACGAGCGCTGGAAGCGAACGATGCCGCCGACGCCGTCCTTGAATTTGTCGTCGAAATTCTTGAAGTAATCGACTTCGGCCGTGATCGTGTAGCCGGGGACGATGGTGTAGGCGACGTTCGCGGCAACCGCGAAGTCCTCGAAGTCGGTGTAGGAGACCTGCGCGTTGAGCTGGACCTTCTTGTTGACGGTGTAGGTGCCGCCGCCCCAGACGGCGAAGTTGCCCGTCCACGGCTTGTAGAAGTTGGTCGCCTTGTTGTCGTCGGTGCCGTAACCGCCCATGATGAAGAGCGTCAGGTCCGAGGTCGCCTTGACATCGAGGCGGACCTTGCCGGCCCATTCTTCCCAATTGCTGTTATAGGCGCCAACGGCGGTGATCGCACCCCAATCGCCCTTGTACTTCACACCGCCCACGACATGCGGAACGTAGCTGTCGATGGTCTCGGCGCCCGAACCCTCTTCAAGCGAGGCCACCGCCGAGAAGCCGTTGCCGGCATCGAAGTAGTAGCTGATCAGGTTCGTATCCTTGAGGCCGTAAGGAATGATCGTGTCCTGGACGACGTTGCCGGCATAACCGATGAAGCTGTCATAGGCCGTTTCGTCCTTACCGACGCGCAGCCCGCCAAGCTGGATCCAGGCGAAATGCAGATCGGCAGCCTTGTTGCCGGCCTCGCTGTCAATCGCGAAGCCATCGGCGCCTCTAGCGGTGGTTACACTACCGAAGTTGAAGCGTGTCTCGGTGTAGGTCTTCAAGGTGCCGAGTTCGGTCTCCTGGCCGGTCCACGTCTTCAGCGTGAAGCGCGCGTTCTTGTTCCAGGTGTCGTTGATGCCGCCATCCATCGAATCTATGGCCTTGGTGCCGTCCAGCACGCGATTGCCATCACCGAAGCTGGCGTCGTAGCGGATATAGCCGCCGATGCGCAGGCATGTCTCGGTGCCCGGAATATAGAAGTAGCCGGCGCCGTAGACGTCGCAGATCTTGACGTATTCGGCCGGCTCCGGTTCGGCGACGACGACAGCATCCGCGGCGCGTGCGCCGGAAACCGCGATCAGCGCCGCGGCTGAGCCGAGAAGGAGGCTCTTGATATTCATTTTCTGACCTCTCCAGTCAAAGTTAAAAATGGCTTCGGATTTGTGGATGGCGGCAATGTTTTCCCACCTCACCCCCACAATGAAAAAGGCTCGCACCGCTCCCCCTTTTCGGCGGCGAACATACCCATCGAACTCCCGCCTTCAATGACGATTTCCAAAATAAATGAGATTATTCAAACAGATTAATGCTGTGTTGCACAAATAACACTTACAAAAACACAAGATGGCACAATCGGCACACCGTCATTAATTCAATATATATCTGAATACTTTCTCCGGCTAATTACATTTCTGATATCTGTAAATCCACGAAAACGTCAAAGAAGGGGCTTTCCTGACGATTCCGAGTGAAAATATCAATATTTCGCCACTCGCCCCTCCGCTGTCACCCATCCGCTAAACCGTCCTTTGGTGTTGCGGGGAATACCGATTGCCGGTTGGCTCGGCCGCAGGCTCTCCAACTCAACGCGAGAAGCGTGGCCGAACGAGGAATCACATCGCGCTGCGTCTGTGGTCGGCAAGCACTTCATCGATCACTTGCCAGGATTTTCCAACCTCGACCGGGTCGACGTCGATATGGCCCGCGGCGGTGATCAGCGCCTTCCACAGCGCCCAGCCACGCCCTCGTGCCCAGATCGCCTTATCGGCGGCAAGACCGGCGCGGAACGCCTCCCGGCTTTCCCCTTCGAACAGCGTCCAGGCAATCGCCAGATCGCAGGACGGGTCGCCGACACCGGAGGTGCCGAAGTCGATCACGGCGCTCAAGCGGCCGTTTTCGACAAGGAGATTGCCCCAACTGACATCGCCATGGAACCAGACAGGAGGACCTTGCCAGGTCGCGGCCAGTGCCGCGTCCCAAATGGCGCTGGCTGCTCCGGCATCGATGCTGCCCTCGAGCGCGGCGATCGCCTGTCTCGTCTCGCCGTCAT
Organism: Mesorhizobium sp. M0587; assembly: GCF_040320945.1. NCBI lineage: Bacteria > Pseudomonadati > Pseudomonadota > Alphaproteobacteria > Hyphomicrobiales > Phyllobacteriaceae > Mesorhizobium > Mesorhizobium sp. M0587. The sequence continues at coordinate 198,784 of NZ_JAMYQP010000007.1, read as the reverse complement.
AGACGGTCAGCGGTCCACCGCGAAAGAAGTTGTGCTGCCCCGGCGCCGGGCCGCCGGTAGCATCGATCCGTCGCAAGGCGACGAGGAACTCGGCCAGATCCGTCGCGAAATGCGACAGGTCGGCGATACGCTCTCGCTTCACCGTCTCGCCTTCGATCCAGCGGTAGACGGACCAATGCCAGGGATAATCCTCGGCCGGAACCCCCATCGCCAACGGCACAGGAATCGCCAGCGGCAGCAGCGGCGCGAGTCTCGGCAACCAGCGATGCTCCTTTTCCACTTGCAGGGAATAGGCGGCCGCACTCGGCAGCCGCACGGTCATCTCGTCGCCGAGATGAAAGGTCCTGTTGTCCCAGCCGCCAAATTCAACCGGGCTGACCGCGAGGTCCTTCCAGCGGGGAAACTGCGTGGCGACCAAACGGCTGACCAGCGCCGTGTCGATGGTGAGCTTGCCGTCCATGCCCCCTTGCGCGGGTTGGGCGTCTCACGGAAACCCGAACCGCCTTCATCTCTCTGGTTGACGCAATTCAGGACGGACAACCCGTTTTCGCACTTTTCGCGGAATTGCTTTAACGCGGAAACTCCAGCCCCATCTCGCGGTAGCGTTCGGGATCATCGCCCCAGTTCTCGCGGACCTTGACGAACAGGAACAGGTGCACTTTCTGCTCGAGGATGCCAGCGATCTCCATGCGCGCGGCCTGGCCGATGGCGCGGATCGTCTCGCCCTTGTGGCCGAGAACGATCTTCTTCTGGCTGTCGCGTTCGACATAGATGGTCTGGTCAATGCGCACCGAGCCGTCCGGCTTCTCTTCCCATTTCTCGGTCTCGATATGCGAGGAATAGGGCAATTCCTGATGCAGCCTGAGATAAAGCTTTTCGCGCGTGATCTCGGCGGCGAGCTGGCGCATCGGCAGGTCGGAAATCTGGTCTTCCGGATAGTACCAGGGGCCAGCCGGCAGCGCTTCGGCAAGATAGTCGAGCAGGTCCTTGCAGCCCGAACCGGTCAGCGCCGAAACCATGAAGGTACGCTTGAACGGCACTTTTTCATTGGCTGCCGCCGCCAAGGCCAGCAGCGCCTCGTGCTTGACGCGGTCGACCTTGTTGAGAATCAACACCATCGGCTGGCGCACATCCTTCAGCCGTTCGAGGATGGCGTCGGCGTCGCCCCTGATGCCGCGCTCGGCGTCGATCAGCAGCAAAACGATGTCTGCGTCCTTGGCGCCGCCCCAGGCCGTGGTCACCATCGCCGTATCCAGCCGGCGCTTGGGCTTGAAGATGCCTGGCGTGTCGACGAAGACGATCTGCGCATTCTTATGCGTGGCGATGCCCCGCACGATGGCACGTGTCGTCTGCACCTTATGAGTGACGATCGACACCTTGGCGCCGACAAGCTGGTTGACCAGCGTCGACTTGCCCGCATTCGGGGCGCCAATCAGCGCAACGAAGCCGGAGTGCGTGGTTTCCGGTCCAGGAGTTGTGTCTTCGATGGCGGTCATGCCGCGCTCCCTTCATTGGCCCAGACGCCTTCGCGAACAAGCAGTGCTGCCGCGGCGGCCTGCTCGGCCTCGCGCCTGGAACGGCCACTGCCGGTGGCCGGCAGAAATGCGCCTACCCTGACGCTGACCGTGAACAACGGATCATGGTCCGGCCCCTCACGGCTGTCGATTCGATAGACCGGCACCGCGCTGGCCGCCTGATGCGCCCATTCCTGCAATTCGGTCTTGGCGTCCCGGCGAGCGGCACCGGAGGCCTGCGAACGCGGCTGCCAGTATCTGTGGATGAAAGCGCGCGCCGCTTCCAGCCCGCCATCGAGATAGAGCACGGCGATCAACGATTCCAGCGCATCGGCGCGCAGATTGACGCGCTTGCGCCCATCGAGCCCACGCACATCCGATCCGGCGCGGATCAGGGCCGGCAGCCCGATTTGCTCGGCGATGTCCGACAACGCCTCGGCGTTCACCAACGCGTTGAGCCGCAGCGACAATTCACCTTCCGCCGCATCCGGAAATGCCTCAAGCAGCATGTCGGCAACGACCAGGCCGAGAACCCGGTCGCCAAGAAACTCGAAACGCTCATAGTCGGTGCCTGCATTGACGCCGCGGGCACTGGCGTGCGTCAAGGCCCGCTGCAAACGCTGACGGTCGGCAAAGGCATGACCCGTGCGTTCCACAAGCGCTTCGGCGAGCGCGTCGGCGGTCAACCGTTTTGTTGCCGCCATGACCCTAGTTGACGAAATGGAACAGGCGCGAAGCGCGCATCAGCGACGGCCATTTCCAGATTTCGAGCGGGCTCGCCTTGCCGCCGATCGAGAAGAAGACGAGATTGGCGCGGCCAACCAGGTTCTCAGCGGGAACGAAGCCGACGGTGAAGCGGCTATCGGCGGAGTTGTCCCTGTTGTCGCCCATCATGAAATAATGGTCTGGCGGCACGTCGAACTCGCGGGTGTTGTCGCCGATCGAGTTCGGCGACAGGTCCAGCGTGTCGTAGCTGACGCCGTTGGGGAGCGTCTCGCGGTAGACGTCGATCGGATAATCCTTTTCGGTGATGTCGGGATTGTCGATCTGACCTGTCTTCACGCGCGGCACGCCGACGCCGTTGATGAACAACTGGCCATCCTTCACCTGGATCTTGTCACCGGGCAGGCCGACCACGCGCTTGATATAGTCGACGGAAGGGTCCGGCGGGAACTTGAACACCGCCACGTCACCGCGCTTCGGCTCGGAGCCCCAGATACGGCCAGAGAAAATGTCGGGTCCAAAAGGCAGCGAATAGCGGGAATAGCCATAGGACCATTTGGTGACGAACAGGTAGTCGCCTTCCAGGAGCGTCGGCCGCATCGATCCCGACGGGATCGAAAAGGGCTGGAACAACAGCGTGCGGATGACCAGGGCGAGCAAAAGCGCCTGGACGATGACGCTGACGGTTTCGCCAAGCCCGCCGGATTTCTTCTGGGATTTTTCAGCCACGCTCATGTCGTCCTCGATTGTGCGTTGGATGGGTATAGAGTCTCGGCGCGCGCTGGGCAACGTCAATGCCGGTGGTCAGATGCAATCAATGTGGCGCTTGTTCGACCGGCAGCGCTTCTATGATCACAAAGGCTTGAGCAAGCGGGAAATCATCCGTGATGGTGAGGTGGATCGCCGCACGGTGGCCCTTTGGCAGTATCTTATCCAACCGGGCCAAGGCGCCGCCGGTCAACGCCATCGTCGGCGCACCGCTGGGCAGGTTGACGACGCCCATGTCGCGCCAGAAGACGCCTTGCGCCAGACCGGTACCCAGCGCCTTGGCGCAGGCTTCCTTGGCGGCGAAACGCTTGGCGTAGGAGGCCGCACGGGCGCGCCGGTTCTCCGACCGCGCCTGTTCCATCTCAGTGTAGATTCTCTGGATGAAGCGCTGGCCGTGACGCTCCAGCGACTTCTCGATCCGTCTGATGTCGATCAGGTCGCTGCCGATGCCGATGATCATTGTGCGGCGGAGCCGATGCCGCCTCTGGGATGGGGCGATTGTCCATGACGGGTTGCGCGCTCGGCAAGGCGCTTGCGCCGCTGCTCGCGAAAAGCGCTCATACCCCAGCGCGTGATGCCGTAGAACAGAAGTCCAAAGACCAGTCCGAGTGGCACCGCACCGATCAGCATCGGCTCAAGCACCGGCTTCCACAATTGTGCGAAGGAAAGCTTGTGCAGCATCTCGCCCAGATGAGCGGGCGGGCCATGCGCCGGCAGGCGGTCGTGCAAGATCAGCTTGCCGGTTTCCCAGGACGCGCCCCACAATAATGGAAAGGTCAACGGATTGCCGAAGAAAACAGCGCCGAGTGCCGCCGCCACCAAATTGCCGGCGATGAGCCAGCACAGAACCGCGGCAATGGCGAAGTGGAACCCCACGGGGAAGAACGAGGCGAAGACGCCAGCAGCGACACCGGCGGCGACGGCATGCGGGGTGGCCTTCAGCCGCAGGATGCGCTTGGAGAAATACTGGAGCGAGCGCGAAAACGAACGGCGCGGCCACAGATAGGTACGCACCCGCTCTAAAAGGCCATCAGGCTTGCGGCGTCGAAAAAGCACTCTGTTCCCGTTCCACAGCTTCCGCCCCGGCTTTTTTCAGCCGGGCAGGACAGCCACATCTTGCGCTTGACGATCGCCCGATGGCAATCGCTACCTTGATATAGAGACGCGCTGGCGGAAGAACAACCGAACGCCACCCTCACGGCCCGCCTGTGCCAACCGTCTCGGATGGCGCTGTTCGCTTCGAACAGGGGACGATCAAGGCGAATTTATGGAACCGGCGTGCCGTATCGCCTGAAGAGGCGGCGTCCGTGGCGGCTACGGCTGGTATTCACTGACCTCGACCAGATTGCCATCGGGGTCGCGGAAATAGACCGACATCATCGCACCCCGCGCTCCAATGCGTTCGACAGGCCCGAGCTCCACCGCCACGCCATTGGCCTCCAGGCTGGCGAGGAGTTCGTCGAGCGGCCGGTCCGTGATCAGGCAAAAATCGCCGGATCCCGGCGTCGGCGACTTCGCTTTCGGCTCGAAGGTGCGGTCGACCTCGTGCACATTGATCTTCTGGTTGCCAAAAGCCAGCGCTGTCGGCCGGCCCGGCGCATCGATGCGTTCAAAGCCCAGCACGCGCTGATAAAAGGCACAGGTCGCATCGAGCGAAGCGACCGTCAGCACGAAATGATCGATGCCGGCGATCATTTCTGGCTCCTTGTCAGATGTTGCGGCTACCGGGCTTAACGGCCGGAATAGCGGCGAGTTCCGGCGGCAGCCGGTCGGCCGGGTAGGCAGGGACCTCATATTCGGCGAGCGCGATCAGCGGCACGCCGACATCGGTCTTGCCGGCCGAACGGTCGATGATGCAGGCGGCGGCAACCACTTCGGCGCCGAGCTCCCGCAGGCACTCGATGGTTTCGCGAATCGACAGGCCGGTGGTGACGATGTCCTCGACGATGACGACACGCGCGCCCTTGGCGATCTCGAAGCGGCGCAGCCTGAACTTGCCCCCCTCCCGCTCGACCCAGATCGCAGGCACACCCAGATGCCGCGAGGTCTCGTAGGCCGGGATCAGGCCGCCGATCGCCGGGCCGACGACATAGTCGATCTTACCGGGTACGCCCGCGCGGATCTTTTCGGCCAGCGCCTTGCACAGCCGCTCGGTCTTGTCGGCATGCATGAACACCCGTGCCTTCTGCAGGAAGACCGGGCTTCTCAGGCCCGAGGTCAAAATGAAATGTCCTTCCAGAACAGCACCCGCCTCGCGAAAAACGTCCAGCACTTCATCGGTCTTCATATAGCCTGTCCCAGATCAGCCGTGTCAGCCATTGACGCGCCTTGCATCGCTGACGCTCGAATTGTCCTTGAGCTGCGACAGCAGCCGGTTGAGGTGCTTCAAATCCCAGACTTCGAGATCGATCAGCATTTCGGTGAAGTCTGGCGCGGTGCGCACCATCGACAGCGTATGGATGTTGGCATCGTTCGACGCAACGACCTGAGCGATGTCGGCGAGCGACCCCGGCGCATTGATGGCGGTGACCGAGACACGCGCCGGAAAGCGTTCCTTGGTGCGCTCGTCGATATCCCAGCGCACGTCGATCCAGCGCTCCGGCTGGTCGTCGAAGGCCTGTAGCGCCGGCGATTGGATCGGATAGATGGTGATGCCCGTGCCCGGCTGGACGATGCCGACAATACGATCGCCTGGGACCGCCCCTTCCGGCGCGAACCGCACCGGCAAATCGCCACGCACGCCGCGGATTGGAACCGCGCCGTCGCGCGGCTGGTCCTTGTCCTTGCGCGCTGCGCGGCCCGGAATCTGGAACAGCATGCCGGCGGCATTGCGGATCTTCGACCAGCCCTCCTCTCGCTGCTTGGGAGCCGCCGGCGTGACACGCTCGTCCTTGTAGTCGGGGAACACCGCCTTCATGACGTCGGTGGAGGCAAGCTCGCCACGGCCGACCGAAGCCAGCACATCCTCGATGTCCTTGCGCGCCAGCCGGTGCAGCACGGGCTTCAGGCTCTCCTTGGTGAAAGTCTTGCCCGCCCGTTCGAAGGCGCGCTCCAGGATACGGGCGCCAAGGCCCGAATACTGTTTGCGGATGGCGTTCTTGGTGGCACGGCGGATGGCGGCGCGGGCCTTGCCGGTGACGACGACCGACTCCCAGGCGGCAGGCGGCACTTGCGCCTTCGAGCGGATAATCTCGACCTCGTCGCCGTTCTTCAGTTCCGTCATCAGCGGCATGATGCGGCCGTTGACCTTGGCGCCGACGCAGGTATCGCCGACATCGGTGTGCACGGCATAGGCAAAGTCGATCGGCGTGGCACCTTTCGGCAGCGCGATCAGCATCCCCTTTGGCGTGAAGCAGAACACCTGGTCCTGGAACAGCTCGAGCTTGGTGTTTTCGAGGAAATCCTCGGGATTATCGCCCTCGGCCAGCTGTTCGATGGTGCGCCGCAACCAGGCATAGGCGTTGGTCTCCTTCGAGATCGCATGGGCGGCGCCGTTGGTCTTGCCGCCGGTGTCCTTGTAGATCGAATGGGCGGCGACGCCGTATTCGGCGATCTTGTTCATCTCGCGGGTGCGGATCTGCAATTCTACGCGCTGACGCGACGGACCGACGATGGTGGTGTGGATCGAGCGATAGTCGTTCTGCTTCGGCGTCGAGATGTAGTCCTTGAAGCGGCCGGGCACCATCGACCATGTAGTGTGAATGGCGCCGAGCGCGCGATAACAATCCTCGACCGTATCGAGAACGACGCGGAAGCCGAAAATGTCGGACAGTTGCTCGAAGGACAGCGCCTTGGCCTCCATCTTTCGGAACACCGACCATGGCTTCTTCTGCCGGCTTTTGACGCCGGCATTGATCGCGTGTTTTTCGAACAGAGCCGAAAGTGCCTTCTCGATCTCGGACAGCACCCCCTTGTTGCGCTCGAATATTTCGGCCAGCCGGGCGGTAACGGCCCGATAGGCCTCCGGATTGATGTAGCGGAAGGCGATCTCCTCCAGCTCCTCGCGCATGCCTTGCATGCCCATGCGCCCGGCCAGCGGCGCATAGATGTCCATCGTCTCTTCGGCGATGCGCAGGCGCTTGGCCTCCGGCATATGGTCGAGGGTGCGCATGTTGTGCAGGCGATCGGCGAGCTTGACCAGAAGGACACGGACGTCTTCCGAGATCGCCAGCAGGAGCTTGCGCAGGTTCTCCGCCTGCTCGGCCTTCTTCGACACGAGGTCGAGCTTCTTCAGTTTGGTCAGCCCCTCGACCAGCTTGCCCATTTCTGGCCCGAACAGCTCGTCGATCTCGGCCCTGGTGGCGGTCGTGTCCTCGATGGTGTCGTGCAGCAGGGCGACGGCGATCGTCGCCTCGTCCATGTGCATTTCGGTGAGGATGGCGGCGACTTCGAGCGGATGCGAGAAATAGGGATCGCCGGAGGCGCGCTTCTGGTGACCATGCTTCTGCATGGCATAGACATAGGCTTTGTTGAGCAGCGCCTCATTGACGTCAGGCTTGTAGCGCTGGACGCGCTCGACAAGCTCATACTGACGCATCATGGGCGGAATCTCTCGGCGGTGAAATGAATCATGCGCCGCACTGCTGTACGGCGCATGTCATAGATAACCACGAAACTGCCGAGACGGAAGTGCCGGAAGATCGTTCCAGGCGCTTCCGTGGAGCTGTCTTAATAGTCGTCGCTCTTTTCCGGCGGCACAAGACCTTCGATGCCGGCCAGCAGGTCTTCCTCGGTCATGCGATCGAAGGTGACATTGTCTTCGGCGTCGTCGGTATCGGCGGCCGCAACAGCGCCACCGGTCTGGTCGGCGATCGCCTCGCCATCTGCTTCGGGCTCGTCGACTTCGACATGCTTCTGCAGCGAATGGATCAGGTCTTCCTTGAGATCGTCAGGCGACAGCGTCTCGTCGGCGATTTCGCGCAATGCGATGACCGGGTTCTTGTCGTTGTCGCGCGGCACGGTGATCTGCGCGCCCTGGCTGATCTGACGCGCACGGTGGCCGGCAAGCAGCACCAGCTCGAAGCGGTTGTCGACCTTGTCGATGCAGTCTTCAACGGTTACGCGGGCCATGGATTGCCCCTTTCATGCCTGGATTTGATGGAGAACAGGCGCGGTCCATAACCCGGATGCCGCCAAAATACAAGCATTTTGGCAATGGCCGGACTATAGGGCGCTCGATCCTCGTTCAAACACCGGATTTGACAAAACGATGCCGCACTTACGGTCCGGCGCCGCGATCACAATTGCTTGCAGTGCGGCGACCGCCCTTGGATTGCCACCAAACTGGCGTTATTTCGATTGATGGAAGGTCAGCCGGATTATTATGACCTGACTGGTAGTCGCTACCGCATTTCGTTTAGACGACCGCTTATTTCGAAAAGGGTATTTTCCATGTTCGATCCCCGTGAAAAAATCGCCCTGTTCATCGACGGCGCCAATCTCTACGCCACCTCGCGCGCGCTCGGCTTCGACATCGACTATCGCAAGCTCCTGTCGAGCTTCCAGAAGCGCGGATACCTGCTGCGCGCCTATTATTACACGGCACTCGTCGAGGACCAGGAGTACTCCTCGATCCGCCCCCTGATCGACTGGCTCGACTATAACGGCTTCAAGGTGGTGACCAAGCCCGCCAAGGAATTCACCGACTCGACGGGCCGCCGCAAGATCAAGGGCAATATGGACATCGAGCTCACGGTCGATGCGCTGGAACTCGCCGATGTCGCCGACCACTATGTCATCTTCTCGGGCGATGGCGACTTTCGCACGCTGGTCGAGGCTTTGCAGCGGCGCGGCCGCAAGGTGTCGATCGTCTCGACCATGGCCTCTCAGCCGCCAATGATCTCCGATGATTTGCGCCGCCAGGCCGACCATTTCATCGATCTGATAACGCTGAAGAACGAGGTCGGCCGCGATCCCTCCGAGCGGCCGGTGCGCCGGTCCGAGCCGGCCGAAGTCGACGAGGACGATTACTGAGAGCGGTCGCCTTGACCGCCCTTACCTCTTCCGAACCCGACCGCGATTGCCCACTCTGCCCGCGGCTGCACGACTTCATCGCCGAGTGGCGGCAGCGCGAGCCCACCTGGTTCAATGCACCGGTACCGACCTTCCTGCCGCCGGAGGGGGACGACACGGTCAGGCTTCTGATCGTCGGCCTGGCGCCCGGCCTGCGCGGCGCCAACCGCACCGGACGTCCCTTCACCGGCGACTATGCCGGCGACCTGCTCTACTCGACGTTGATCTCGCACGGTTTCGCACGCGGCGAGTTCAGGGCGCGGCCCGATGACGGGCTCGAGCTAGTCGGCACGGCGATTACCAACGCGGTGCGCTGCGTGCCGCCGGAGAACAAGCCAGTCGGCGCCGAGATCGCCACCTGCCGGACATTCCTGGTGCCGACGATCGCCCGGTTCCCAAACCTGCGCGCCGTGCTGACGCTGGGATCGATCGCGCACCAGTCGACGGTGCGCGCGCTTGGCCAGCGCGTTGCAGCCTATCCATTCAAGCATGGCGGGCAGCAGCCGGCCGGCGGCATCACGCTGTTTTCGAGCTATCACTGCTCGCGCTATAACACGAACACCGGCGTGTTGACGGAGGCGATGTTCGTCAAGGTTTTCGGCGAGATCGCGGCGTTCCTGAAGAACTGATCGGGCTCGCCCGCGGCAAAGCGGACTCTAGTCTCCGGCCAGCGCTTACACCGGCGAGGGCTTACACCGGCAGCAGTGCGTCGGGTTTTACGTCGCCGATCGAGGCATAGGTGTGCGTCTCCTTCACTCCCGGCAGCGGCAGGATCACACGTTTGAGAAAATCCTGGTAATCGGCCATCTCGGCAATGCGCGCCTTCACCAGATAGTCGAAGCCGCCGACGACCATATGACATTCCAGAACCTCGGGTGCCTTTGCCACAGCCTCGGCGAAACGGTCAAAGATGTGCGGAGCGGTGTGGTCGAGCCGAACCTCGATGAAGACAAGCGTGCCGCGGCCAATCTTTGCCGGGTTGAGGACGGCCCTTACAGCAGTGATGAACCCGTCGCGAAACAGGCGTTTGACCCGCTGGCTGGTGCCTGTTGGCGACAGGCCGACGCGCGCCGCCAGATCAAGCGTGGTGCGGCGGCCATCTTCCTGCAGCAACCGAAGGAGACTGCGGTCGACCGGGTCGAGATCACTTGCTCCGGGATTCACGTTTGAGCCGTCCTGTTTGCGTGAATTTCACTCAACTATTTCAAAAAGAATGTATTTTATCGCGGCGTCACCGGCAATAGCGTGTGCATGCGCCACACTGGAACCATCTCCGGCGCGGCATCTTTACGGTGGCAGGACGTGGCTGAGAATTCGGGAAACACAAGGCTGGCGATCATTGCCGGGCTGACCATGATCGGCATTTATGCCGTGCAATTCGTCGCTGCCCGCTTCAGCCTCAGAGAGCATCTGACAGTGACCGACATGGCCACCCTTCGCTTTGCGGGTGCAGGCGTGGTCTTCTTGCCGATTGTCTGGCGAAACGGCCTGGAACAGCTGAGGGCATTGGGCTGGCGCAAGGCATTGGCGTTGGCGGTGCTGGCCGGATTGCCTTATCCACTGATCATCAACTGGGGGCTGACCTATGCGCCTGCCGTCCATGGCGCGGCGCTCTGCCCCGCCTCGATCGTGTTCTTCTCGTTCCTGCTGTCGCTCCTCGATGGACGCGCTTCAAAGCAGCGCACCATCGGCGTTGCCACGATCCTCGCCGGCTTGTTGCTGTTCATCGCGCCGGCGCGCGTCGGCACGAACGAGGTTCTTTTCGGAGATCTGCTGTTCGTCGGATCCGGGCTGATGTTTTCCGCTTATGCGACCTCTGTGCGGCAATGGCGTATTGATCCTGTCACAGCCACCGCCGCCGTCGTGCTTCTGTCATGCCTGCCGCTGCCGCCTCTCTATCTCTTCGCGCCAAGCGGCTTTCATGCCGCGGCGGGCGCCGAGATCGTCAGCCAGATCATCGTCCAGGGTCTTCTCGCCGGCGCCGCCGCAATGTTCCTCTACACCTACATCGTCGGCCAACTCGGGTCGCAGGCTGCATCGCTGTTCATGCCGGGCGTACCGATCGCCACGGTGATGGTCGGCATGGCCGTGCTCGGTGAAACGCCGACGACGATACAATTGGCTGCCATAGCGATCATGGCAGCGGGAATGGGCCTCTCAGCAATGCCGAGGCGCGCCGCCCGGGTGGTTTGACGATGTCGGCCGCCCCTCAATGCGTATATGCAAGTAGCGTCGCCAGTTTTTCCTGGCCGCCCTGAAGCACATTCAGATCGACATCGCCATCGATGCCGTCGACACGCCCCCTGTTGTGGTATTGCCAGTAGACCCAATCGCTGCGATCCGGCTGCAGGAGCAATGAGCGAAGCCAGAGCGGGCGCGCGGCGATTTGACCGGCATAGGCAATCGCTGCCTCATCGGTCAGATACACGATGGCTTTCTTTCCGAAAACAGCCTCTACCGGTCCGAGGAAAGCTTGGAGTTCGGTGTTCAGTTGCTCTGGCGTTGGCCGCTGCGGACAATTGCCGCCGAACTCGATGTCGACGACCGGTGGCAGCAAGGGCTGGTCGTGCGGCACCACCGCGATGAAATTTTTCGCCTGGTCGAGGCCAGGCCGGCAGAAGGTGAAGAAATGATAGGCGCCGACGGCGAGCCCGGCGGCGCGCGCCTCGCGCAGATTGGTCGAGAAGGCGTTATCGACATGATCGCCGCCCTGGGTCGCCTTGATGACGGCGAAGGCCACGTCGTCGGCGGCAACGCGGCGCCAGTCGATCCGGCCCTGATGATGGGAAACGTCGATGCCCCTGACCGGATACTTCTCGCGGTCGGGAGAGAAGGTGCGGAAATAGAAAAGGCCGGCCGCCGCGACGAAACACGCCAGGACCAGACTGGCCAGGCCCCACAGGACGATCCGGTTCTTCAAGACGATCTCCTGTTGCCGGCTCGGATTGCCCGAAACTTGAAAGCCTGACTGTTGCTTTTTTCAGGCTATCGCCTTTCTCACCCGCGCTCCTTCAACAGCCGGCCTTTTTCGCGCGACCAGTCGCGCTGCTTCTCGGTCTCGCGCTTGTCGTGCAGCTTCTTGCCACGGCCGACGGCGAGCAGCAGCTTGGCGCGGCCCTGATCGTTGAAATAGATTTTCAGCGGCACCAGCGTCATGCCTTCGCGGTCGACGCTCTGCGCCAGCTTGGCCATCTCGCGCTTGTTGAGCAGGAGTTTGCGGCGCCGGCGCGGCTCGTGATTGAAGCGGTTGGCCTGCAGATATTCCGGCAGATAGGAATTGATCAGCCAGATCTCGCCGCCCTCGACAGAGGCATAGCTGTCCTGGATGTTTGCCTGGCCCTGGCGCAGCGACTTGACCTCGGTGCCGGTCAGCACCAGGCCGGTCTCGATCGTGTCGAGCACCTCATAGGAAAACCGCGCTTTGCGGTTTTCCGCAACGGTCTTGTTGTTGGGATCGGCTTTTCTGACTTGATTCATGATGCGGAGAGGTGGCGCCTCATCCCTAATTTATCAAGCCGGCGTGCTTCATCGCCGCATCGATCTTCTCGGCGGTCGACTGCTCGACCGTCACCAGCGGCGAACGCAGCACGTTCTCGACCTTGCCCAGCATCGACAGCGCATATTTGGCGCCGGAAACGCCGGGCTCGATGAAGATCGCCTTGTGCAGCGGCAGCAGGCGGTCCTGCAATTCCAGCGCCTTGGCGCTGTCGCCGGAAAGCGACGCTTCCTGGAATTCGGCGCAGAGCCGCGGCGCGACGTTCGACGTCACCGAGATGCAGCCGATGCCGCCATGCGCGTTGAAGCCGAGCGCTGAAGCGTCTTCGCCGGAAAGCTGGATGAAATCCTTGCCGCAGGTAGCGCGCTGCTCGGACACCCGCTCGACCTTGCCGGTGGCATCCTTGACGCCGACGATGTTTTTGAAGTCGTGCGCCAGCCGTCCCATCGTCTCCGGCATCATGTCGATGACCGAGCGCGGCGGGATGTTGTAGATGATGATCGGCAGCTTGGTCGCCCTGGCGACGGCAGCGAAGTGCTCGTAGAGGCCGCGTTGGGTCGGCTTGTTGTAATAGGGCGTGACGACCAAGGCCGCGTCGGCGCCGGCCTTCTCGGCATATTGCACGAGGCCGACCGCTTCCTCGGTGTTGTTGGAGCCGGCGCCGGCGACGACCGGAGCCCGGCCCTTGGCCACTTCGATACAGACCTTGACGACGTGGCGATGCTCGTCGTGCGACAGCGTCGGCGACTCGCCAGTGGTGCCGACCGGGACCAGGCCCGTCGTGCCTTCGCCGAGTTGCCATTCGACGAACGCGCGAAAGGCTTTCTCGTCGAAACGCCCGCTCTTTTCGAACGGTGTCACGAGCGCAGTAAGCGAGCCTCTCAGCATATCGTCCAACTCCTTGGGACTTATCGAATTTTGGCGTTCGGGTTAATCGTGCGCGCCTTCTAGCCGAAAGCGAAGCCGCGCACCATAGTCTCGACATGGTTGCGCGGCAAGCATTGCCGTGGTGCCAGCGAGCGCAATTCGGACGACCTCGATAACTCTTTGTTTACGGGCTCTTCACGACCTAAGTTTAGGCTTCGAGGCTTCTCGGCCTGCCGGTAGAATGCCAGGACAAGGAAAGACCCAAAGACCATGCCGGCCAGTCGGCCTCACCTCCTCGCGCTGCTTGGCGCCATCGCCGCACTGATGCCCGGCGGGGCGATCGGCGGCAGCGTCGATGTGCGGGTCACGGCGGCCATTCCGATACCTGGCGTTCAGGCCGAGGCGCAGCAGGATCCCTCGCCTGGCGTGGCTCTCTTGAAGAGCGGACTGGATGCGCTGGCGGCCGGCGATATTCCAACCGCGCGTGGCGTGCGCGACGCGCTTCCCGTTCATTCGCTCGACCAGCATATTCTTGCATGGGCGATCGCGCTTTACGGTGGCGACAAGGTTCCGAGGGGCGACATCGCCGCCGCCGCGAAAATGCTGCCCAACTGGCCGGGCACCGTCGCGCTGCGCAAGAATAGCGAGCGAGCGCTCTATCGCGAGAACCCTGCCCCAGACATCGTGATTGCGGCCTTCGACGGCAGCCAGCCGCAGACATTCGAGGGTGTGATGGTTCTCGCCCGCGCCTATGTGTCGTCGGGCAATGCCAACGCGGCGCGCTCGGTGCTGTCGCCGTTCTGGCGCACCGCGATCCTGGAAGCCAAGGACGAGACGGCGCTGATCAAGGAGTTCGGCAGCCTGATCCCTGCCGCCGACCACCGTTTCCGCATGGAGCGCATGTTCTATGCCGACCGGGTGAATTCCGCCTTGCGTGTCGCAGGCCTGGCCGGTGCGCAGCCACTTGCCGATGCCTGGGCAGCCGTCAATAAAGGCGACAAGAACACGCCCAAACTGCTGAAGGCAGTGCCGGCGGCACAGCGTTCGGCGGGCTATTTCTTCGCGCAGGCCGAATATCTGCGCAAACAGGAGAATTTTGCCGACGCAGCCGCAGTGGTGATGAAGGCACCGACCGATCGCGAAGCCTTGGTCGATCCGGACGCCTGGTGGGTCGAGCGCCGGGTGTTGTCGCGCGAATTGGTCGACCAGGGCGACATGAAGACAGCATACAAGATTGTCGCAACGCACGCCGCCGAAAGTGCCGCCGATGCGGCGGACGCCGAATTCCATGCCGGCTGGTACGCGTTACGCGGCCTGAACGATCCAGTGCTTGCCGCAACGCATTTTTCGCGCATCGCCGATCTCGCGCAGGGGCCGATGACGTCGTCGCGCGCCTACTATTGGCTCGGCCGTGCGGCGGAGGTCGGCGGCCCCGGCAACGCCAAGGACTATTTTGGGCGCGCGGCCACCTATGGCACGACATTTTACGGCCAGCTGGCCGCGGAGCGTGTCGGCCGGCAGGCACTGACCATTGCCTACCCGCAGCCTGATGCCGCCGACCGGCAGAACTTTGCCGGCCGCGAAGCCGTCAGCGCCATCAAGCGGCTGCAGGAGGCCGGCTACGACCGCTATGCCGAAACGCTCTATCGCGACCTTGCCGGGCAGCTGACCAGCCCAGGCGAACTGGCGCTGCTGGCTGTCCTCGCCGAAAAGCAAGGCAATCATTTCATGTCCCTGAAGATCGGCAAGATCGCCGGTGCGCGTGGCATCGATGTCGGCGCGCTGTCGCATCCGCTCGGCGTCATTCCCGATTCGGCCAACATTTCCGGTTCGGGCAAGGCGCTGGCCTATGCCATCGCCCGCCAGGAAAGCGAATTCAACATCGGCGCGGTGTCCAGTGCCGGCGCGCGCGGGCTGCTGCAGCTGATGCCAGGAACCGCCAGGCAACTGGCGAAGAAGGCCGGATTGCAGTTTTCGCAGGCGCGGCTGACCACCGATGCCGGCTACAACGCGACGCTTGGCTCGGCCTTCCTCGGCCAGCAACTCGACCGCTTCAACGGCTCCTATGTGCTGACCTTCGCGGGCTACAATGCGGGTCCCAACCGGGCCAGCCAATGGGTGGCCAAATATGGCGATCCGCGCGGCAAGGACATCGACGCAGTCGTCGACTGGATCGAACGTATTCCCTATACCGAAACAAGAAGTTACGTGCAGCGCGTGATGGAGAATTACGAGGTCTACAAGATGCGTATTTCCGGCAAGTACGACATCGTGGGCGATCTTGTGAACGGGCGCAGTTGACAGCGCGTTCCGCCACTTCGCACCGCGACGTTTATACGGAATTCAAAGACCTTCGATCGAGTTCCTTCGCCCCCCTCTGTCCTGCCGAGATATCCAAATTCCCAGCGCGCAGGCGCTTCAATTGACCGTCCCTGCGCTCGCCTGTAGCAGTCGGGAACAATCCGGTCAGGGAGTCCTTGTCAGATGGCGGGCGAGCAGGGTTTTTTCGACTATTTCTACGCCGCACCGGATAGGCTTCGGCTTCATGCACGCCTCTATGGCGAATCGAATTCCGGCCATTGGCCGGTCGTCTGCCTGCCCGGCCTGACCCGCAACGCGCGGGATTTCCACGAACTGGCGCTCTATCTTTCGACACGGCCCGTGGCTCCACGCAAGGTCGTCGCCTTCGACTATCGCGGGCGCGGGCAATCCGCCTACGATCCCGATATCAGTCACTACAATATCGGCGTCGAGGCCGGCGATATTCTCGCCGGGCTCGCGGCGCTCGGCATTGAAGAGGCGGCCTTCATCGGCACCTCGCGCGGCGGGCTGATCATCCATGTCCTGGGCGCATTGCGGCCGGCCGTGCTGAAAGCCATTGTTTTCAACGACATCGGGCCGGTGATCGAGCCAGCCGGGCTTGCCCATATCCAGTCCTATCTCGGGAGCAAGCCGACGCCGAAAACCCATGCACAGGCTATTGCCGCCCAGCGTAGCGTGCATGGTAAGGACTTCACCGCACTTGGTGGGCCGGATTGGGATCGGATGGTATGGGCGCTCTACCGCGAAACCGACAGCGGCCTAGTGCCGGATTTCGACCCGAGGCTGGTCGGCACGGTTGCCAGTCTCGATCTGACGCTGCCGCTGCCTGATCTATGGCCGCAATTCGAGGCGTTGGCCGCGATTCCTCTGCTTGCCATACGCGGTGCCAATTCGAGATTGCTGTCCATCGCAACGCTCGAAGAAATGCGAAAGCGTCATCCCAATATCGAGACGATCACAATCGACGGCCAGGGCCATGCCCCTTTCCTGGAGACCGACAAGATGCCAGACGCCATCGCGGCCTTTCTGGATCGGACCGAGCGACGAGCCGATTCAGAGTAACGCAGCAGAGTGACAGTAAAAACGTCTGGGAATTCTGGGCGAAACGCCGAGTTAATGATCGGAAAGCGACCACTTGTCGAAATCGGCGCCGCCCCCTCATTGCCCTGCCCGTCCTCCGCAGCAGCTGCGCGGCAGCTGCGGAGCGTGGACCAGGCATTTCTCCCCGTATAGTGACGGCGAGAAAGTAGCTCGCCCAGCGTTGGCGCGCCCTTGCCCGGAACGGGCTTAAAAGGTCAAGCAGGTAATACTGTTAGGATTTTGCTCTTTTCTTGACGATCTTCGAAGGCTTTTCATCCACGGGCGACTTAATTTCCTTCTCGCCCACCGTCGAGTGTGAAGGACATGGAGAGCTTTCCACGCTACTGCCTGCCCCACTGCATCGAGGTGTTTCCAGCACGACGACGCAGCCGTCAAGATCGTTGGTGGCAAGGTGTGCGTAACGCATGGTCATCGACAGCGTCTGGTGGCCGAGCCACATCTGCACGCGCCTGATGTCGATGCCGCCCTGGACGAGACGCGAGGCGCAGGTGTGGCGCAAGATGTGCGGCACCACCTGGTCGTCGGCGCCAAGGCCGACTTCGGCCTTCGCATCGTTCCAGATGGCACGGAACTGTGCCTGGCTGAATTTTGTGAACGGGCCTTTCGGCCGGCGACCTTCGGCCGGAGGCAGCTTGATGACCTCCTTGACCCGCTCGGTCATCGGGATGGTGCGACTGCGGCCGGATTTTGTGATCCAGAAGGAGACGCGATGCTCCTGGATGTCATTCCAGATCAGCCCGAGCGCCTCGCCGAGACGACAGCCGCTATCGACCAGGAAGACGGAAAGCCGGTAGGCATCCTCGCTGCGGCCCTTTATGGCGGCAAATAGCCGCGCCTCTTCGTCCCTCTCGAGGAAACGAATCCGTCCCGCCCGCTCTTTCTGGCGGCGGAACTCGGGCAGGCTGTGGATATCCCCCATCTTGTGAGCCTTGCGCAGCAGTTTGCTGAGGGCAGCCATCTTTCGATTGATGGTTGCGTTGCTGTTGCCGCGCTGGCGCAAGGTGCCGATAAGGTTATCCAGGGTACTCTGGTCAAAGGCGCTGAAACGCTCCCCAAGGAGAATCTCGTCTATTTCGCCGATGAAGGAGCTGACATTGTATTTATGCCGCCCATCATCCCACAATATGTCCCGAGCTGAAAACAGCTCTCCAACCCTATGCGATTTTACTTCTCTAATCTTGTTGTACGTGTAGTTAAACTTCGAATTTTGAGAAGAGAACACCGCAAAATGATCAGAGGGATATCCCTCTTGAATCGCTTCGTTTGTCATTATTTGACCACACCCCCCGGTTGATAGGTCCACCTATCCTACCTGGAAGTGTCCTTTCAAGAGTTTTTGTCCGACAAATCGATTTCATCCGCGAACCGCGGTTCCCACGAAATCGTTCCACAGACTTTATTCAGCTACCGTTACCCCCTGTTCCTTCTGTTTCCCAAGCCAATCACGAAACAAAAACAGCCCGGGCGGTGAAACGCCCGGGCTGGATTTTACCTGTAAGGAACCAGCCCTTAGAACGAGCGCTGGAAGCGGAGGATACCGCCGAAGCCGTCGTCGCTGACGTGGTATTTGCTGTCGCCAAGGTTGACGTAATCAACTTCGGCCGTGATCGTGAGGCCTGGGACGATGTCGTAGGCAACGTTTGCCGCCAGGGCGAATTTCTTGCCCTCATCATACGCAAGCTGAGCATTGAACGAGGTCTTCTCGTTGATCTTGTAGGAGCCGCCGCCCCAGACCGCCCAGCTGCCGTCCCACTTCTTGTAGAAGTCATGACCGCCGCTGAAGACATTGTCGTCGCCAGTGCCGTAGCCGGCCATGACGAACAGCGACAGAGCGTCAGACGCGGTCACGTCCAAGCGGACCTTGCCGGTAACTTCTTCGTAGTTGCTGTCATAAGCAACGACGCCGGAGATCGCGCCCCAGCCCTGCGTGTACTTCACGCCGCCGACGACGTGCGGAACGTAGCTGTCGATCGTGTCGACATCCGAGCCTTCTTCAAGCGAGACCACGGCCGAGAAGCCGTTGCCAGCGTCGAAGTAGTACTGGATGACGTTGGTGTCGTACGGACCGTCAACAACGAGATCGTCGTCGATGACGTTACCGGCGTAACCGATGAAGGTCTGGAATGCCGTTTCATCCTTACCGACGCGGAGACCACCGAGCTGGATCCAGGCGAAGTTCAGCGAGACGTCGCTGTTGCCAGCCTGCCAGCCGTTACCGCGGATTGCATAATCGCCCGCGCTGTTGCCGAAGTTGAAGCGGGTTTCGGTGTAGGTCTTCAAGGTGCCGAGTTCGGTTTCCTGGCCGGTCCAGGTCTTCAGCGTGAAGCGAGCGCGCTTGAAGTAGGTGTCGTGCTCGCCGTCACCCATGTGATCCGGAACGTTCTGGACGCCGTTGATGTCACCCACGCCGATGTCGTAGCGGACATAGCCGCCGATGCGCAGGCAGGTCTCGGTGCCGGGGATGTAGAAGTAGCCAGCGCCGTAGACGTCGCAGATCTTGACGTATTCAGCGGGTTCCGGCTCGGCGACGACGACGGCGTCGGCGGCGCGCGCACCGGAAACTGCGATCAGGGCCGCAGCGGAGCCGAGAAGAAGGCTCTTGATGTTCATTTTCTGACCTCCAGTCAAAAGTTAAAAAACGGGTCTGGGTATTCTTTGCTGAAGGACAGCGTTCCCTGCCCCATCCCCACTACCGAAAAAGATGCGCACCGCGCCGCTCCTTCGAAATCGACATTACCCATGAGGCGGCGGGGTTCAACCACGATCGTACCGGCGAAAGGACTGTTCGGCTGCTATCCCCTGGCGTTGTTGCACAAATGACACGATTTGGCCTCACTCAGAAAGCTCTCGTTAACCATCCGGCCCGCCGCAACCGCCTGTTTCCGGCCGAATCCGGCGGTCGGCCGACGGAATCATGGCAACGCCGCGAGTCGCGAGCCAGGGATTTGCCGCGGAACCGCCGCACCCGTGGAAGGCCGGCAGCTCGGTGCGTCCTTATTTTTCCATATTAATGGCTGGGGCTTGTTGATTGTGCCCGCACTTTTCTTTATCCAGCGGCGCAACGGAGAGGTGGCCGAGTGGTCGAAGGCGCTCCCCTGCTAAGGGAGTAGAGGTCAAAAGCTTCTCGTGGGTTCGAATCCCATCCTCTCCGCCACCCTACGCCCTGCGGGCTTCGGGTGGCAGGCCACCCGAAGCCGCATTTGGGCGCAGGGTGTCGCCCGAAGCTACGAAGTACCTGCAGCTCCGTAACGGCGATGTCTATGTCGGATCGACAAACGATCTCCGACGCCGGCTCGAATCGCATCAATCAGGCTATGTGACGTCGACCAAGGCTCATCTGCCTGCCGCTTTGAAGACGTATATTGCGGTTGAAACCGAGGCCAATGCACGGCAACTCGAGCGATATTTCAAGACCGGGTCGGGCAAGGCTTTTGCGAACAAGCGGTTTTGGCCGATAGAGCCTCACTGACGACCTCCAGACCTATCTCTCTGAAATCAAAAGAAAAACCGCCAAAATAGTTGCGTTTCGCCGACCTCCACCCGCGATTCTGACTGGAGGTCAGAAAATGAACATCAAGAGCCTTCTTCTCGGCTCCGCTGCGGCCCTGATCGCAGTTTCCGGTGCGCGCGCCGCCGACGCCGTCGTCGTCGCCGAGCCGGAACCCGCTGAATACGTCAAGATTTGCGACGTCTATGGCGCCGGCTACTTCTACATCCCGGGCACCGAGACCTGCCTGCGCATCGGCGGCTACATCCGTTACGACATCGGCGTGGGTGACGTCGGCTCGTTCGATGGCGCCCGGACCGGTGACACCGAGGACGCCAGCGAGAACGACACCTACTGGAAGCGTGCTCGCTTCACGCTGAAGACCTGGACCGGCCAGGAAACCGAACTCGGCACCTTGAAGACCTACACCGAGACCCGCTTCAACTTCGGCAACAGCCAGGCTTCTGCCGATTCCGTCACCAATCCTGACGGTAGCGTCACCTTCTTCCCGAATGCCGCCGGCAACAGCGGCGTCTCGCTGAACTTCGCCTGGATTCAGCTCGGTGGCCTGCGCGTCGGTAAGGACGAATCGGCTTTCGACACGTTCATCGGCTACGCCGGCAACGTCATTCAGGATACGCTGGTTCCCTACGGCGATTTCGACACCAACGTCATCCAGTACTACTTCGACGCTGGCAACGGCTTCTCGGCCGTGCTTTCGCTCGAAGAAGGTGCGGGGGGCGGCGTTGATGGCTCATACGGCGTGGGCACGATCGACAGCTACGTTCCGCATGTCGTCGGCGGCGTGAAGTGGACGCAGGGCTGGGGCGCCATCACCGGTGTCGTCGCTTATGACAGCAACTACGAAGAAGTCGCTGGCAAGGTGCGCTTGGATGTGAACGCCACCAACGAACTGTCGCTGTTCTTGATGGCCGGTTACGGCACTGACGACAACCTCAGCGATCCGACCTATGCATTCGCGGCCGGCGGCCGTGGCTTCTACAAGCAGTGGGGCGGCAACTGGGCAGTTTGGGGTGGCGGCACCTACAAGTTCAACGAGAAGACCTCGTTCAACCTTCAGGCGTCGTATGACGAGTGGAAGAATCTCGGCATTGCCGCGAATGTCGCCTACGACATCGTCCCCGGGTTCACGGTCACGGCCGAAGTCGACTACCTCAATGCAGGCAAGTTTGACGACGCCGATTTCTCGAACTGGACCCATGCCACCAAGAAGAGCAATATTGGCGGCCTTCTCCGCTTCCAGCGCTCGTTCTAATAGATTTCGCTTCGTCGAAATCGAAAACCCGGCGGGCAACCGCCGGGTTTTTTCGTGTTGAAAACGGACCTCACCGCAACTTGCGCCCACCCACCCGGCGCGCTAGCAAGAAAGCCCGTTTTCAAGCGAGCTTCCGTCATGCGCCAACGCCCTCCCCTCACGCCGCTTGTCGGCGCGCTTCCGTCGACCGTGCCGTTTGTCGGCCCCGAAGCGCAGGAGCGGGAGCGCGGCCACGCTTTCCGTGCCCGCATCGGCGCCAATGAGAGCAGTTTTGGGCCGTCGCCGCGCGTCATCGCGCGCATGGCCGAGATCGCCCCAGAGATGTGGATGTATTGCGATCCCGACAATTACGATCTGAAGGTTGCGGCTGCCGCGCATCACGATGTTAAAGTCGACAACGTCGTCGTCGGCGAAGGCATAGACGGCCTGCTCGGCCTCGTGGCGCGCATGTATGTGGCATCAGGCGATGCGGTGGTCACGTCGCTCGGCGCCTATCCGACCTTCAATTTCCACGTTGCCGGCGTCGGTGGGCGGCTGTTCACGGTTCCCTATGAGAACGACCGCGAGAGCCTGGACGGCCTGCTCGCGGCGGTTCGTCGGGAAAAGGCGCCGCTGGTCTATCTGTCCAACCCGGACAATCCGATGGGGAGCTGGTGGGAAGCGGGCGAGGTCATCCGCTTCATCGAAGCGCTGCCGGAAACCACCATGCTGGTGCTCGACGAGGCCTATGGCGAATTGGGGCCGGCCTCGGCGCTGCCGCCGATCGATATTTCCAGGCCGAACGTCATCCGCATGCGCACCTTCTCGAAGGCTTACGGACTTGCCGGAATTCGCTGCGGCTATGCGGTGGCGGAAGCCCAGACGATCCGCGATTTCGAGAAGATCCGCAACCATTATGGCGTCAGCCGCATGGCGCAGATCGCGGGTGTCGAGGCGCTTGCCGACCAGGCCTATCTCGAAACCGTGGTGGCGAAGGTGGCTGCCGGGCGCCGGCGCATCGCGGCAATCGCCGAGCAAAACGGGCTGAAGCCGCTGGCATCGGCGACCAACTTCGTCACAATCGACTGTGGCCACGATGGCGCTTTCGCGCTGAAAGTGCTGCAGGGCCTGCTTGCGCGCGACGTCTTCATCCGCAAGCCGATGGCGCCCAGGCTCGACCGCTGCATCCGAGTCAGTGTCGGCCTCGACCACGAACTGGACATTTTCGCCGAGGAACTGCCCGGCGCCTTGGCGGCCGCGCGAGGAAACTAGAGCGCTTCGCCGGGTCCGGAAGCCCTCGCCCCGCCGAGCAGGCGCGCAGCCTTCTCCAGCGCCGCCGAAAGCGCGGCGGCTTCGTCGTCTGCCAGGCCAACCGTCAGACGGGCGAGATCGCGATCCGCCGCCGCTTGCAGTCCGGCCAGCACGGTATCGCCCCGGGCGGTCAAGGACAGGATGCGTCGACGACGGTCGTCCGGATCGGCGCGCAGCTGGATCAGGCCGGCAGCGGCGAATTTTCTCGGGATTTTCGTCACGTAGGCTGGATCGAGCCGAAGTTCGCGGGCGATCTCCGACACAGCGGGCCCGAGATCGAGGCCGAACGCACGCGCCAGGAAACCGGCCTTGCCGCTACGGTGGGCAGCAGCAGAGGTCGGCCGACGACCCAATTCGAACAGCACGCGTGCTTCGGTCAGCGTGTAGGGACTGTGCATGAGCGTCTCGTCGAGCAGACCGACCAGGCCGGTGTAGAACCGGCTGAAGCGGCGGATATCGGCGACCAAGGCATTCCGATCGACTGGCATGTCGGGCGCTTTCCCAAGAGATGCCACACCGCCAGATCATTGCCCCAAAAGTTGACTAAGTCAATTATCTATTCGCTCGGAGCCATCTCCGAACGAGCCCGGCGTCAATTCGACAGTACCAATCCCTCCAAGCCAGTTGCTTTCGCTCGATCCTGAGCCAGATTCTGAGCCAAGGGAGCGAGCGATGAACGACCGGAAAAGAGCGGTGCAGGCCCGCGTGCACGGCAAGGTGCAAGGTGTCGGCTATCGGATGTGGGCACGAGGCGAAGCGATGGAGCTTCGGCTGTCGGGTTGGGTGCGCAACGAAAGAGACGGCTCGGTGACGGCGTGGTTGGCCGGGGCCGATGCGGCGGTTTCGGCCATGATCGAACGGCTTTGGCAGGGCCCGGCGGGCGCGGCGGTCTCACGCATCGATGTGGAGGAACTCGAGACCTGGACGGCACCCGAAGACTTCAAGATCGTCGCGTAGGACAAACCGCCCCTTGAATTAATTGAACGTTCGTTTTATTATTCACCGTCTTAGCGAGGCAGTCATGGCACGCACAGCCGGATCCGATGGTGAAAAGACCGAGGCAGCCATCCGCGAGGCGGCCGTCAACCTGATCGCGCGCTTTGGCTACGAGGCGATGTCGATGCGCCGGCTCGCCGGCGAAGTCGGCGTCCAGGCGGCCGCGCTCTACCGCTACTTTCCGACCAAGGAAGACCTGCTGTTCACGCTGATGCGCGAGCATATGGAAGGTTTGGCGGATGCTTGGGAAGCAGCCAGGCCGGCAAGTGGCGATCCGGCGCAGCGGCTTTCTGCCTATGTCGAAAACCACATCGCTTTCCATATCGAGCGCCGGCACGCCACGCATGTGTCGAACATGGAATTGCGCAGCCTTTCGCCCGGCAGGCTGACGCAGATCCTGCGCATGCGCACGGCCTATGAAAAGGAACTGCGAGGCATCCTGCGCGACGGCGCCGAGATGGGTGTCTTCAGCATCGACGACACCGGCCTGACCGCCATGGCGCTGATCCAGATGATGACCGGCGTCATCGTCTGGTTCCGGCCGGGCGAGCGGCTGTCGGTCGATGAAGTGACGGCGACATATCTTTCGATGACAATGCGCCTGGTCGGCGCGACATCTGCCGTGGAGGAACGAGATGTACACGAACACGCTCAGCTTCGGGCATGACGAGGACATCGAGGCGCTACGCGACATGGTGCGCCGCTTTGCCCAGGACAGGATCGCGCCAATCGCCGCCGACGTCGACCGCGCGAACGAATTTCCGGCGCATCTCTGGGGCGAACTCGGAGCGTTGGGGTTGCTCGGCATCACGGCAGATCCCGATTTCGGCGGCAGCGGCATGGGCTATCTCGCCCACGTCATCGCGGTGGAGGAGATTTCCCGCGCTTCGGCATCGGTCGGCCTCTCCTACGGCGCCCACTCCAACCTCTGCGTCAACCAGATCAACCGCTGGGCGACGCCGGAGCAGAAGGAAAAATTCCTGCCGCCGCTTTGCTCGGGCGAGCGTGTCGGCGCGCTTGCCATGTCGGAATCCGGCGCCGGCTCGGATGTGGTGTCGCTCAAGCTGCGCGCCGAAAAGCGCAACGACCGATATGTGCTCAACGGCACCAAGATGTGGATCACCAACGGGCCGGATGCCGAAACACTGGTCGTCTACGCCAAGACCGATCCGGAGCGGGAATCGCGTGGCATAACCGCCTTCATCGTCGAGAAAACAATGGCCGGGTTTTCCGTGGCGCAGAAACTCGACAAGCTCGGCATGCGCGGTTCCAACACCGGCGAACTGGTATTCGAAGATGTCGAGGTGCCTTTCGACAATGTGCTGCACGAGGAAGGATGCGGCGTCGAAGTGTTGATGTCCGGGCTCGACTATGAGCGCACTGTGCTCGCCGGCGGCCCGATCGGCCTGATGGCGGCTTGCCTCGACGTGGTGATCCCTTACGTGCACGAGCGCAAGCAGTTCGGCCAGCCGATCGGCGAATTCCAGCTCGTGCAAGGCAAGCTGGCCGACATGTACACGACGATGAACGCCGCACGCGCCTACGTCTATGCCGTCGCCTCCGCTTGCGACCGCGGCCAGACGACGCGCAAGGATGCCGCCGGCTGCGTGCTGTTTGCCGCCGAGAAGGCGACACTGATGGCACTCGACGCCATCCAGCTGCTTGGCGGCAACGGCTATATCAACGACTATCCGACAGGCCGCCTGCTGCGCGACGCCAAGCTCTACGAGATCGGCGCCGGCACCAGCGAAATCCGCCGCTGGCTGATCGGGCGCGAAATCATGGCGGAGGGGGTGTAGCGTGGCCGTCCTCCAAACCCAGATATCCCTCGCCTCCGACACCTTTCGCGCCAATGCCGAGCGCATGAGGGCTTTGGTCGCCGACATCGCCGAGAAAGCTGTGACCGTCGAGCTCGGCGGTTCGGAGGAAGCGCGCGAGCGCCATGTTTCGCGTGGCAAGCTCTTGCCGCGCGAGCGTCTCGCGCAATTGCTCGACACCGGCTCGCCCTTCCTCGAGATCGGCCAGTTCGCCGCGTGGTCGATGTATGGCGAGGAGATTTCGTCGGCCGGCATGATTGCCGGCGTCGGTCGCGTCGAAGGCACCGAGGTAATGGTCGTCGTCAACGACGCCACGGTGAAGGGCGGCACCTATTATCCGCTGACGGTGAAGAAGCATCTGCGGGCGCAGGAGATCGCGCTGCAAAACAATCTGCCCTGCATCTATCTCGTCGACAGCGGCGGCGCCAACCTGCCCAACCAGGACGAAGTGTTTCCCGACCGCGAGCATTTCGGCCGCATTTTTTACAACCAGGCCAATATGTCGGCGGCCGGCATTCCGCAGATCGCCTGCGTCATGGGCTCCTGCACGGCGGGCGGCGCCTATGTGCCGGCGATGTCGGACGAGACGATCATGGTGCGCAACCAGGCGACCATCTTTCTCGGCGGGCCGCCGCTGGTGAAGGCAGCCACCGGCGAGGACGTCAGCGCCGAAGACCTTGGCGGCGCGGATGTGCATACCAGGCTGTCCGGCGTCGCCGACTACTATGCGCTGGACGACGAGCATGCCCTGGCCATTTGCCGACGCATCGTCAGAAACCTGAATCGGAACAAGACTGTAAACCTGGCTTTGCAGAAATCGATTCCGCCGCTTCATCCGGCGGACGAGCTCTACGGCATCGTGCCGACCGATCTGCGCCAGCCCTACGACGTGCGCGAAGTGATCGCGCGTATTGTCGACGGCTCCGAATTCGACGAGTTCAAGCAGAACTACGGCACGACGCTGGTCACCGGCTTTGCCCACCTTCACGGCATGCCGGTCGGCATCATCGCCAATAACGGCGTGCTGTTTTCCGAAAGCGCGCTGAAGGGCGCACATTTCATCGAGTTGTGCTGTCAGCGCAGGATTCCGCTGGTCTTCCTGCAGAACATCACCGGCTTCATGGTTGGCCGGAAATACGAGGCCGGCGGCATCGCCAAGGACGGCGCCAAGCTGGTGATGGCCGTTGCCACCGCCAAGGTGCCGAAGGTGACCGTCATCATCGGCGGTTCGTTCGGCGCCGGCAATTACGGCATGTGCGGCCGCGCCTACTCGCCGCGCTTCCTGTGGATGTGGCCAAATGCGCGCATCTCGGTGATGGGCGGTGAGCAGGCGGCGACGGTGCTTGCCATGGTCAAGCGCGAAGGCATCGAACGCAAGGGCGGAGAATGGAGCGCCGAGGAGGAAGCCAAGTTCAAGAAGCCGATCCTGATGAAATACGAGCATGAAGGCCATCCGCTCTACTCGTCCGCCCGTCTTTGGGACGACGGCATCATCGATCCGGCGAAGACGCGCGAGGTGCTGGCACTCAGCCTGTCCGCCGCGCTCAACACCGAAATCGAGGAGACACGCTTCGGCGTGTTCCGGATGTGAGATGAGCGCGGCGCAGGACAGGATTCGCATCCACACCGGCGACATCACGAAGCTGGATGTCGACGCCATCGTCAACGCCGCCAACACCTCGCTGCTCGGTGGCGGCGGGGTCGATGGCGCCATTCACAGGGCAGCAGGACCGGAGCTCCTGGACGAATGCCGGATGCTGAATGGGTGCAAGGTCGGCGAAGCCAAGATCACCGACGGGTACAGGCTGCCCGCACGCCACGTCATCCACACGGTCGGACCGGTCTGGCAAGGTGGCAACGAGGGCGAAGCCGAACTACTGGCCTCCTGCTATGTCAAGTCGCTTGAACTCGCCGCTGCCAATGACTGCCGCACGGTGGCGTTTCCGGCAATTTCGACCGGTGTTTACCGCTACCCGAAAGATGAGGCGACGAAGATCGCCGTCCGTACGGTCAGCACGTTCATCGAAGAGCAAAACATGCCGGAAACTGTCATTTTCTGCTGCTTCGACGAGCCAATGGCGGAACTATATCGTGCCGTTGCTTCCGGTGGTGGAGGCTAGACTTATGGACAGGAGCGCTATTTCAGTCATCGCAGGTAAGGTTCGTGACATCGGACAGCTAGGCTGGCGGGACAGCGCGAAGGAACGTCTCCCTAACCTGAAGCACTCTCTGGCTGCGGAGGCACCATGTTCGCCAAGATCCTGATCGCCAATCGGGGCGAGATCGCTTGCCGTGTCATTCGTACGGCGCGGAGGCTGGGTGTTCGCACTGTCGCCGTCTATTCGGATGCCGACGCGAAATCCATGCATGTCGAGATGGCTGACGAGGCGGTGCATATCGGCCCCTCGCCCGTCGGCGAAAGCTATCTGCGCGGCGACAGGATTGTCGCTGCTGCCCTGGCCACGGGCGCCGAAGCGATCCATCCGGGCTATGGCTTCCTGTCGGAAAGCCCCGATTTCGTCGACCAGGTGGTGGCGGCGGGGCTGATTTTCATCGGCCCATCGGCGGCCTCGATCCGTGCCATGGGGCTCAAGGATGCCGCCAAGCGGCTGATGGAGAAGGCCGGGGTACCAGTTGTACCGGGCTATCACGGCGAGGCGCAGGAGATCGTGTTGCTTGCCTCCAAGGCGCGCGAGATCGGCTATCCCGTACTGATCAAGGCACGCGCTGGCGGCGGCGGCAAGGGCATGCGGCGCGTCGAGCATCCAGATAATTTTTCCGAAGCATTGTCCAGCGCGCGGCGCGAGGCGAAGGCCGCCTTTGGCGACGACCATGTGCTGGTCGAGAAATATGTCGACAAGCCACGACATATCGAAGTGCAGGTCTTCGGCGACAGCTTCGGCAATGTGGTGCATCTCTTTGAGCGCGACTGCTCGGCGCAGCGCCGCCATCAGAAGGTGATCGAGGAGGCGCCTGCCCCCGGCATGACACCGGCACTGCGCAAGGCGATGACCGACGCGGCAGTGAAGGCCGCCAAGGCCATAAACTATTCCGGCGCCGGCACCATCGAGTTCATCGTCGATGCCTCGCAGGGCCTGCAGGCCGACCGCTTCTGGTTCATGGAAATGAACACCCGTCTGCAGGTCGAGCACCCGGTCACCGAGATGGTCACCGGCACCGATCTTGTCGAGTGGCAGTTACGGGTCGCCAGCGGCGAGAAGCTGCCGAAGACGCAGAGCGAGATCGCGCTTGGCGGTCATGCCTTCGAGGCGCGCATCTATGCCGAGGATGCGGCAAGGGGCTTCCTGCCGGCGACCGGCACGCTGCACCATCTCAAATTTCCCGAAACGGCCCCCGAAGGTGCGTCTATGCGCATCGAGACTGGCGTGCGGGCCCGCGATGCCATTTCGCCCTACTACGATCCGATGATCGCAAAGCTGGTCGTCCACGCAAAGGACAGGAAGGCGGCACTGGAAGCGCTCGGCGAAGCGTTGTCACGAACCGAGATCGCCGGCTCCACCGTCAACACCGCTTTTCTCGCAGCTCTTGCCGCCGATCCGGATTTTTGCGCGGGCAATGTCGATACCGGCCTGATCGGCAGGCACCAGCCAGCGCTGACCGAGGTCGCGCCACCGAATGGAGAAACCGTTGCTGCAGCCGCCGTTGCAGCGTCGAGTGCCGGAGTATCGCCGCCAACCGACGATCCCTGGTCATCCCTTGCCGGCTATGCGCATTTCCACAGCGTGGCGCGGCGTACGCGGCTGAAGTTCGGCGAAGACGACATTTTGGCAAAGGTGTCGGTGCGGCCGGACGGACATTTCCAAGTGGCGCTGGACACACCATATGACAGCGCCAATTCGCATGATTTGCGCGCAGCGCCACGCCTCGCCCACTGGCCAGGCCACATCACCGTATTCGAAGGCGCCGTTGGCTATACTTTCGCCGTACCGGACCCGCTGGCCAGAACCGACGAGGCCGCGGCAGCCTCCGGCAGCCTGCGCGCGCCGATGCCAGGGCTGGTCAAACTAGTCCGCGCGGCAAAGGGCGACGCCGTGATCAGGGGGCAGCCGCTGCTGATCCTCGAGGCGATGAAGATGGAGCATACCATCGCCGCTCCGCATGACGGGGTGATCGCCGAAATCGCCACGGAAGGAGCGCAGGTCACTGACGGAACGGTGCTGGTGCGGTTCGTCGAGGAACAGGGTGCCTCGACCGCGGTTGCGGGCTGACAGCCGGAACGGACGGTCGGCCGCAAAGAAAATGGCCGGGACGAACCCGGCCATTTCTCAAGCTGTTTGGTCGCCGGAGCGACTACTGCGCGATCGGCGCGTACTTGCCGTCATGCCACTGGTTGATGTCGTAGCTGGCATTCTTGAGGTCACCCTTCTCGTCGAAGGTGACATCGCCAACAACGGTGCTGATCGGCGTGCCGTTCTTCAACGCTTCGGCAACCTTGGCCGGATCGTCGCTGCCCGCGCGCTTGATGCCCTCGGCGAAAGCCTGGATGGTGGCGTAGGAGAACAGCGTGAAGCCTTCCGGCACGAAGCCGCCCGCCTTGATCTTCTCGACGGCCGCCTTGGCTTCGGGCTTTGCCTGCGGATCCGACGGGAACACGAACATCGTGCCCTCACCGGCGGGGCCGGCAACCTGCCAGAATTCCGGCGAAGCGATGGAGTCCGGCATGATCAGCTGGAACTTGAGGTTCTGCTCCGCCGACTGACGCAGGATCAGGCCAGCTTCAGGGTGGTAGCCGCCGAAATAGACGACGTCAGCCTTGAGATCCTTGAGCTTGGTGACGAGCGCCGAATAGTCCTTCTCGCCAGGATTGATGGCGTCATAATACACTTCCTTGAGGCCGCCGGCGTTCATGGTTGCCCTCACGGCATCCGCCACGCCCTGACCGTAAGCGCTCTTGTCGTGCAGGACGACGACGTTCTTGCCGGCATATTTCTTGGCGATCCACGGGCCGATGAATGCGCCCTGTGCATCGTCACGCGTGTAGAGACGCATGATTGTCGCCCAGCCGGCCTTGGCCGCGGCATCGGTCAGCACCGGGTTCGAGGAAGCGGGGCTCATCATCAGGGCACCGGCTTCGGCATAGACGGCCGAGGCTGGGATGCTCGAGCCCGAGCAGGCATGTCCGTCGATGAACTTGACGCCGTTGGCGACGATGCGGTTGGCGACCGATACGGCCTGCTTGGGATCACACTGATCATCCTCGATATCGAGCTTGACCTGGCGCCCTTCGATGCCGCCCGCCGCGTTGATGGCGTCCGCAGCAGCCTGTGCGCCCTGCTTGAACTGATCGCCGATTGTGGCGAGTTGTCCAGTCATCGGGCCGACCACCGAGAAAGTAATGTCCTCGGCGAATGCGGCCGGCGCACTCATCATCAGGCCGAAAACGGCCGCGCTCAAAATACTCAATTTTTTCATTGTGGTATAACTCCTCCACTCACGCGCGGCCGCCCCGGCCACGCTTCTTCCAGAGAGGCGGGACAATTTCATCGTTCACTGGGCGTGTCTAGGCGCATCGGCGCCGCTCGATTGGGCCTGCAAAGACGTTTCAGCAAAGCAAAAGCCGCGCCAGCCTTGTTTCGGCTGGTCGCGGCCTTGCCTGTCGAGCCGTTTCCCAAGTGCCCCCGCACCCAGACCCCAACTCGCCTTCCCTGTCTTCCCGGCCGGCTGGAAGCCGGATCGTTGCACGGCTTGGATTCTACCCGCCGCATTCTCGTTTTTGTAGTTCGACTGTCTTACGCAGCCTATCCCTGTTCTGGCCCGACCGTCTGGTGCGGCCTTGGCCAAGCCTTCCCCATCCTGGCGGAACTCAGTGCATGGTCATCCATTCGCGGGCTTCGCGCAGCGCCTTGGCGATCTCGATCTTCGACATGGCCGCCGACAGTTCCGAGCGCAGTTCCGCGGCGCGCGCCGAGCCCTTGATGGCGGCGATGTTGAACCATTTGTGGGCCGCGACGACGTCGGTCTCGCAATCGCGGCCGGTCGCATACATCATGCCCAATTCGAAAAGAATGTCGGCCTGGGCAGTTGCCCCCATGGCGCCGAAGCCTGCTTCAAGCATTTCAAAACGTGCCATTTTTCAATCCCCTTGTTCTGGCCCTGTCCGGCTCCCGAGAGCTGCCTCCGTTTGTCTGTCCGGGCCGCTCCTTCGATGCTTTCGAGAATGCCGGCTAGGCTTGAATCCGTCGTTAAATGGCGTGCTTAATTTGGGGAAAACAAAGCTAAAACAATAGGTAAACGTCGAAATTCGTTAAGGATACGAAGCCAGCAATTCAGCTGGTTTTCTCCAAATTTGACGAAAATTTTCGCGCCCGGAAGCAACACTCTGCTAACCACGGGAAACAAACGGCATGCAGGGATCGTTTCATATCCGCGCTGGCGTGGCGCATTCAGGCCGCTTCAGAATCCCCAACTCTTCCCTTGCGGCACCCGCTTTTGTTTTGCCGGGAGCTGGATTAGCTTACGTTTGCGTAAGCGGCAGACCGGCGAGGCGGAGCATCCTGCCGGATATCCAAAGGGAGGAAGATCATGTTGCGAAAAGTGAGGCTGGCCCTTGCGGCCACCTTCATCATGACCGGTGCGGCGTGGGCCGATCCGATCGAAGGCAATTGGAAGACGCAAGCGGGCGATACTGCGGCCATTGCTGGCGGCGGCGCGTTTTCCATCACCCTCAAATCCGGCAAATATGCCGGCAAGACCATCGGCTCGCTCAAGGCGGCCGGCGACAACAAATATGCCGGCAGCATCACCGACCCGGCAAACGACAAGACCTATTCGGGCAAGGCAACCCTGTCGGGCACCTCGCTCAAGATGAGCGGCTGCGTGCTCGGCGGACTGATCTGCAAGAGCCAGACTTGGCACAAGCTCTGATCGACCGTATCTCTGCGACCTGACGACGGGGCCCCTCACGGGCCCCGTTTTCGTTTCATCGACATGTGATGCACTGGTGTTCGATGTTCCGGCCGGAGGATGTCCAGACCGACCCCGGCCATTCAGATCCCGTCAATCAATTTGAACCGCAGATGAACGCCGGCATCAGAGCCGGTTCAGAGGCGTTAGGGCATTCTCCGGCGTGTTGAAGGAGACATGAACCCAATGCTCGCCCGCCGCTTCACCATCGTCTGCCTGTTGATGAGCCTGTTTGGAATATTCTTCGCCATCCTCGTCGCCGAAGCGGGCCGTCCGGCCCGCTCCTGGGACGGGGCCACAGGGATCTGCCGCTTCGCCTGCCCAGCCAGCCTTCGCCACTGAAACAGAGAACTGAGACCTCGAAAAGAAAAGCTGAAACATCATGGACCGCATCGCCGCCAGCGCCCTCAAGACCCTCCGGCTTCTGCCGCGGGCGGCGCTTATCCTGATGCTCTTGGCAGCTCCGGTCCTGGCCGTGCCGATGATGCGCGCCGATGCCGGCTCGACGATCGAGGCGCCGGCCCTTAGGAAGTCCGGCGTCGGCTTCGTGCTGCTGGTCAGCCTGCGGCGGGGATAAAGAAAAATGGCACTTTGGGCGCCTTCGGCGGCCGGCCCCCTCCCAACGGCCCGTTCAAGTCTCTATATTGGGCCATGGAAAAGCGAATCTACCCACAAGCCATCGAATCCGTCGTCATGCCGGAGCCATTTGGCCGGCAGAGCTACAACAGCGCCGAAAAGGCCGTCGCCGCGCTGCAGGCGCTCTACGATCGCAACACCAAGTTCCTGCGCGACTCCTTCGCAGCACTTGCCGCTGGCGGCGACAGCAGCAAGCGCTACCGGGCGTTCTATCCCGAGATCGGCGTCACCACGAGTTCGTTCACCCAGGTCGACTCGCGCCAGGCTTATGGCCATATGCCGACGCCCGGTCATTTCGCCACCACGATCACCCAGCCCCAACTGTTCTCGACCTATCTCGTGGAGCAGCTTCGCCTGATCATGCGCAATCACGGCGTGCCGGTGACGGTCTCGGAATCGACCACGCCGATCCCGCTGCATTTCGCCTTCCTGGAGGGCACCTACGTCGACGGCGCCGCGGCCGAACGCATAAAGCGGCCGATCCGCGATTTGTTCGACGTGCCGGATCTCGACGGCACCGACGATCAGATCGCCAACGGCACGTTCGAAGTCGCGTTCGGCGAACCCCGGCCGCTGGCGCCGTTCACGGCGCAGCGCATCGACTACTCGTTGCACCGCATGACACATTATACGGCCACCAGCCCGCAGCATTTTCAGAACTTCGTGCTGTTCACCAACTACCAATTCTACATCGACGAGTTCGTCGCCCGTGCGCGCGAACTGATGGAGAATGGCGGCGACGGCTATGTGGAATTCGTCGAACCGGGCAATGTCGTGACCCGCGCCGGCGGCGGCATGGCAAGCGAAGGCACGCCGCCCGCCCGACTGCCGCAAATGCCGGCCTACCACCTGAAGAAGCCGAACCATGGCGGCATCACCATGGTCAATATCGGCGTCGGCCCCTCCAACGCCAAGACGATCACCGATCATATCGCGGTGCTGAGGCCGCATGCCTGGGTGATGCTCGGCCATTGCGCCGGGCTGCGCAACACACAGGCGCTGGGCGACTATGTGCTGGCGCATGCCTATGTACGCGAGGACCACGTGCTTGACGACGATCTCCCGGTCTGGGTGCCGATCCCGCCGCTGGCCGAGATCCAGGTGGCGCTGCAGGAAGCGGTCGCCGAGGTCACCGGCCTGTCCGGCTATGATCTGAAGCGCATCATGCGCACCGGCACGGTCGCCACCATCGACAACCGCAACTGGGAACTGCGCGACCAGCGTGGACCGGTGCAGCGCCTGTCGCAGTCGCGCGCCATCGCGCTCGACATGGAATCGGCGACCATCGCCGCCAATGGCTTCCGCTTCCGTGTCCCCTACGGCACGCTGCTGTGCGTTTCCGACAAGCCGCTGCATGGCGAGTTGAAGCTGCCAGGCATGGCGACCGAGTTCTACAAACGGCAGGTGGCGCAGCACCTAACGATCGGCATCAAGGCGATGGAGAAACTTGCCGAGATGCCGATGGAGCGGCTGCATTCGCGCAAGCTCAGAAGCTTTTCGGAGACGGCGTTCCAGTAGAGGTGGCGTTCCAGTAAGTGGTGCTGCGGGCGGTGCACTTTGGCCGAGATCGCATTGGGCTTTTGGCCATCTTGATTGAGCCGCATTTTTGCCGATAACCGAGCCAGGACCATCTCCAGCACCCGTGCAGACCTGACCCGATGAGACGCAGTCGATACATGGCGGCTTCACTGGCATTCATCGCGATGATGATGTTCTCGGTTGCGCTGGTGGCCGGGTTCTTCGGCACGCTGCATCACGCACTCGATTCCTTCGCCCATTTCCGCATCCATCTCGCCGTGCTGATGGCGCTTTGCGCGCTGCCGCTGCTGGCGACGTCGTTTCGCCTTCAGGCGGCCGCGGCTCTGGTCTTTGCCGTGGCAGCTCTTGCCACGACCTCGAACGCGCTGCCTCGTCTATGGCCGGTTCAAGCGGTCGCCGAACCCGCAGACCAGATCGTCTACAGCCTGCTCCAGATGAATCTGCGCTACGACAATCCGACGCCAAAGAAGGTGCTGTCACTGATCGGCCGGACCAATCCCGACGTGATCACCCTCGACGAGGTCTCGGCGATGTGGACGACCGAGCTTGGTTATATCAGCAGCGCCTATCCATACCGAATCCTCTGTCCCTATCCGAACGGCATATTCGGCGTCGCACTGCTCTCGCGACGGCCGTTTGCCGCCGGAACAGAACCGCGATGCGAGTGGCGCGGCGCGATGGCGACCGCGACCGTCGATTTCGGCGGCACGGGTGTCGACGTTGCCGCCATCCATCTCAGCTGGCCGTGGCCTCGCGAGCAATATTGGCAGATCGGCGAGTTGGCGGGAACACTCTCTTCCCTCGGCGAAACGGCGATCATGGCCGGCGACTGCAACGCCGTGCCGTGGAGCGCGGCGGTGCGCCGTGTCGCTTCGCTCGGCGGGCTGACAATCATGCCGTCAGCGGGACCGACCTGGACCTACATCAAGTTTCCGGATTTCCTGCGGCGTTTCGCCGGCCTGCCTATCGACCAGGTGTTCAGCAAGGGAGCGGTGCTGATCCACGGCGCATCCAGGCTCGAGGAGACCGGCTCCGACCATCTGCCGGTCCTGGTAGAATTCTCACTGCGGCCCGCTGACAAGCAGCCCGAGGATGAAGGCGCGACAGCACTCGCGGCGCGCGACCTGCCCGGCGCGCCGCGCGGCTGACGCACGAACGGATCGCTCCTTCAGCGCTTGCCCACCAGGGCCGCGATCAGATGCTCGACATGCCCGTCGTCCCGATGCTCGCGCGCGTCGAAAGCGTTCTGCCTGGCCTCGTATTTGGCATAGACCGCCCGAATGCGTCGCTGTGCCTCGCGACGTACCTTGTAGCAGGACGGATCCTCGGTGATCTTGAGGCTGGCGAGCGACCTTTCCGTGGCGCGCATCATCTCTCCGGCGATGCGGCCATGCGTTTCCTCATGAGCGCGTACACCGGCGAAAAACCGGTTCCAGCGTCTCTTCAGCACCGGCGTCGTCGATGAAGCAATACGAGGGAAGGTGTAGAGGAGATTGAGCGTGCCGTTGGCCCGCCGAACCCGGCAGAGGCCATTGTCTTGGCCGGTGTCGAGAGTCCAGTCGACGGTATAGGCGGTCTGAGCGATGGCATGCGTCATGAAGCCGTGCTTGGGGCCCTTGCTGTCCATGGCCTCGACGAGGGCAGCGCCCGAGTTTCCCATGATGTCGTAGGTCCGCGTTTGGACCACAGCCTTGGTGCCGGCCAGCGCCTCCGGTGCGCCCAGCGCACCGATGGCGGCAAGACATGTTAGAATTGTCCGGCGCATGGGCCTTCTCCCTATCTGGAGAGGGAACCATAGACCGGCGACCGTTTCAACGGTGCTGCTGTCCTACATGGCGAGATGGACAGGTGCCTTCGCTCGCATTTTTGCTGCCAGCAGTGGAGACAGCCCGGTCGGTGCGGGCTTACATGTTCTGGTAGACCGGGCCTTCGCCGCCTTGTGGCGGCACCCAGTTAATGTTCTGGTTCGGGTCCTTGATGTCGCAGGTTTTGCAGTGGACGCAGTTCTGCGCGTTGATGACGAAACGCACGTCCTTCGCCGCCGGATCCGCGGCGGCATTGCCGTCCTTGTCGACCCACTCGTAGACGCCGGCCGGACAATAACGCGTCGACGGCCCGGCGAAGACATCGTGTTCCGACCGTTTCTGTAGGTCCATGTCGCCAACCAGCAGGTGGACCGGCTCGTTTTCCTCGTGATTGGTGTTGGACAGGAACACCGAGGACAGGCGATCGAAGGTTAGCACGCCGTCTGCTTTCGGATAGGTGATCTTCTTGTGCCGGGCGGCAGGTTCGAGCGTGGCATAATCGGCCTTGCCGTGTTTCAGCGTGCCGAAGGGCGAGACGCCGAACAGCGTGTTCAGCCACATGTCGAGCCCGCCGAGGCCGACGCCGACAATGGTGCCGAAGCGCGACCATAGCGGCTTGACGTTGCGCACCTTCTTCAAATCCTTGCCGATGTCAGTCGCACGCCACGCCGCTTCGTAGGAGGAAAGCTCGTCATTGGCGCGGCCGGCACCGATCGCCTCGGCGACATGTTCGGCCGCCAGCATTCCGGAAAGCACCGCATTGTGCGAACCCTTGATACGCGGCACGTTGACGAAGCCCGCCGCGCAGCCCATCAGCGCACCGCCGGGGAACGACAGTTTCGGCACCGATTGCCAGCCGCCCTCGGTGATGGCCCGCGCGCCATAGCCCAGCCGCTTGGCACCTTCGAACGTGCCTGCGATCGCCGGATGCGTCTTGAAGCGCTGGAATTCCTCGAACGGCGACAGATACGGGTTCTTGTAATTGAGGTGGAGGACGAAGCCGACCGCCACCTGATTGTCCTCCAGATGATAGAGGAACGAGCCGCCGCCGGTCTTCATGTCGAGCGGCCAGCCGAAGGAATGCTGGACAAGGCCCGGCCGGTGGTTCTCCGGCTTGACCTGCCAGAGCTCCTTGAGGCCGAGACCGTACTTGCCGGGCTCGCGGCCATCCGAAAGCTTGTATTTCGCGATCAGTTGCTTGGCGAGCGAGCCGCGGGCGCCCTCGCCGATCAGGACATATTTGCCCATCAGTGCCATGCCCGGCGCGAAGCCGGGGCCATGCGTGCCATCCTTCTCGACGCCCATGTCGCCGGTGATGACACCGGTGACGGCGCCCTCTTCGTTGTACAGCAGGCCGGCGGCGGCAAAGCCCGGATAGATCTCGACGCCAAGCGCTTCCGCCTTGGTCGCCAGCCAGCGGCAGACATTGCCGAGCGAGACGATGTAATTGCCGTGATTATTCATCAACGGCGGCATCAGGAAGTTGGGCAGCCGGAACGATCCGGCAGGGCCAAGAACGAGGAAGTGATCCTCGGTGACCGGCGTCTTGAATGGATGGCCCTCCTCCTCGCGCCAGCCGGGCAGCAGCCGGTCTATGCCGATCGGATCGACGACAGCGCCCGAAAGGATGTGGGCGCCGACTTCGCCGCCCTTTTCCAGCACCACGACGGAAAGCTCGGGATTGACCTGTTTGAGGCGGATGGCGGCGGCGAGGCCGGCCGGACCGGCGCCGACGACGACCACGTCGAATTCCATGCTTTCGCGTTCGATGTCGCTCATCAACCCCTCCGCACTGGCTTATCCCATTCGGGCATCTTGCTGGCTCCTGCGCTGCATAGCGCATCAATTGGCGACAGGAAACCGGCGCATACGTGACAATGCGGATTTGGCCAAAAAGTCGCGCACCCGAGCGGCACCACGGCTGTTTTGCCCGGCGGGCCTGGTTTCGCTCACGTTTTTAAGTGTTCGGCGGCTTGCTTATCGGCCATACTTCGCGCCATGCGCATTCCTGGGCCAGCCGGCTTCACATCGACGCGCTTTCCATCGACGCCCGGCCGGGCCTGCCGGGCGCTTCTTTTGGCTCTTCTGATGGCGACACCGACCAGCGTTGCGGCGGACGAGGTGAAGGTCTGGGCGACAGGCGCTTATTCGTTTTCCGACGAGCTCGGCGGCTTCCGCATCACCAGTGTGTCCGGTATCGGGACCAAGGATGATCCGCTGGTCATCACCGAAGAGCTGAATTCGGCGACGCCTGTCACTTTGACCATCCGCACGGCAAAGCCGATACAGGCCTTTGGCAAGGCCGGCGAGTTCGCCAATGGCATCATGTATATGCGCATCGACGTGCTCAACAACAGCGGCCAGGCCTGGATCGAATTCCAGTTCGAGCTGCAGGAGATACTCGATCGGCCGAGCGTGTTCGGCGACGGGCTGTCATTCGATCAGCGCAACAAGACGCCCGACAACATCCAGTCCAGCAACTTCGCCGATTTCGGCCGCGATTTCGAGCCGTATGATCGTCTGCTGTTCAGGAACGGCAAGGTCGATCCGCTGAAGACTGTCAGTTTCGAATTTCTGATCACCGACTACACGCCGCGCTGGACCTTCTATCTCGTGCAGGATCCGCGCATACCGACGGGGTAAAGCCCGCTCTGAGTGGAAAGCGAATTGGCGAAATTCGCCGAGGAGAGGCTGGACGCGCAAAGCCCCCGCTCCGACCCGCTGGCCATTTCCTCTTCAAGGAGAAGATTGGCTGTCACCACCGCTTTCGCCAATCACAAACTTGCAAATGGTGCTCGCCCGGACGAATGTGCGGACATGACTGCCGCCTCCCCAAACAACAGACCGGACCTTGCCGACCTTTTGGCTTTCTACGCCAGCGCGGGTGTCGACGAGGCGCTTGAAGACCAGCCTGTCAACAGGTTCGCCGAGGCAGCGCCAAGGCCAGCGGAGCGCGCGCCGAGGACGGCGCCCTCGACTGACACCACCGAACCGCCGCCTCGCTCGACGAGCTTGTCCCGCGCTGAGGCCAGCGACAGAGCAAATGCGCCGCCGGCAGCGCGCGTGCTCTCTGCCACAACGGTTCCCGACGAAGCGCAGGCAGCGCTGGCGCGCCAGCTGGCGGCAACGGCTATGACCCTGGAGCAGCTTCGCCAGCACATGGCGGCATTCGACGGCTGCAATCTCAAAGCCACGGCCAAGAACCTCGTGTTCGCCGACGGTAATCCGGAGGCCGCCGTGATGCTGGTCGGAGAAGCGCCCGGCCGCGACGAGGACATCGAGGGCCTGCCCTTCGTCGGCCGCTCGGGCCGGCTGCTCGACCGCATGCTGGCGGCGATCGGGCTAGATCGGACATCCGTCTACATTGCCAATGTCATTCCCTGGCGGCCACCTGGCAATCGCACGCCGACGCCGCACGAAACCGAAATCTGCCGGCCGTTCATCGAGCGGCAAATCGAACTGGTCAATCCCAAAGTGCTGATCAATCTCGGCGGCCCGTCGGCCAAGACCTTGCTCAACACCTCGGAAGGCATCTTGCGGCTACGTGGCAATTGGCGCGTCCATACGACAATGTCCGGCATCGCCATCCCCGCCATGCCGACGCTGCATCCTGCCTATCTGCTCAGGACGCCTGCGCACAAGAAGCTGGCGTGGCGGGACTTTCTTGAGGTGAAGGCGAAGTTGCGAACGCTGGGTTGAAGACGCGCGAGTAGCCGATCTCCAAAGTTATGAAAATGTCCGCTCCCATGACCTCGCAGGTAATTGAAGTGCCGTCCCTGCCGGCCTAGTCATCCCATCATGACAACCATCCAAACCTCCGCCGGCAGCCTCATTCGCGAATGGCGTACACGGCGTCGCCTGAGCCAGCTCGATCTCGCCATGGAGGCGGAGATCTCGCAGCGGCATCTGAGCTTCGTCGAAAGCGGACGTGCCGCGCCCTCACGCGACATGGTGCTGCATCTGGCCGAGCAACTGGCGATCCCACTCAGGCAACGCAACCAGTTGCTGCTCGCCGCGGGCTTTGCGCCGAGCTTCGGTGAACGGCCCCTCTCCGACCCGACGCTGGCGCCAGCGATGGCGGCGGTGGAGATAGTGCTGAAGGGACATGAACCGTTCCCGGCGCTTGCTGTCGACCGGCACTGGAACCTGGTTTCGGCCAATGCCGCCATCGCGCCTTTTCTCGCCGACGTCAGCGAAACTTCGCTGCTGACGGCACCAGTCAACGTACTCCGCCTCAGCCTGCATCCAGGCGGCATCGCGCCGCGCATCGTCAATCTCGGCGAATGGCGGACGCATCTGCTCGAGCGTCTCAGGCACCAGAATGACGCCACAGGCGATCCGGTGCTGGTCGAACTGGAGCGAGAGCTGCGCAGCTATCCTTCCGGTCTCAAGGGCAGCCGGCCGGCGCCGGTCGAGCCGGACGCCATCGTCCACCCGCTCAGGCTTGCCCATGGTGACCAGGTGCTGTCGTTCATCAGCACCATCACTGTCTTCGGCACACCGCTCGACGTGACGCTGTCGGAACTGGCGATCGAATCCTTTTTCCCGGCCGACGAGCAGACACGGGCGGTGCTGGTGCGGCTGGCGAGCGAGCGCGGCACCACATAGCCTCGCAGAATCCGGCTCGGCTAGATCACCCCTGCGGCAAGGCCGCCTTACGTGTGCGAGTGCGTTCCAAACCCAGCTGGCGTTCGCGCCAGATTATGAAGATACCGGCGGCAACGACGATCAGACCACCGGCCAGCGTGTTGAGCGTGGCGACGTCGCCGAAGACGAGATAGCCGACGACGACGCCGAGGATCATCGAGGTATATTCGAAGGGCGCCACCACCGACGCCTCGGCGTGACGATAGGCCGATGTCATCAGGATCTGGCCAAGGCCACCGCAGAAGCCGGCGGCGACAAGAAGAGCCGCTTGCACCGACGTCAGCGCCTGCCAGCCGAAGGGCAGCGACAGCAGCGCCATGGCGCTCGCCGTCACCGAAAACCACAACACGATGGTCGCGGTGCGCTCGCTTTGGACGAGGTTGCGCACGAGCAGCATCGCGACGGCCGAGATCGCCGCCGCGACAAGAGCTGCAACGACACCGAGCACTTCCTGATCGTCGAGCGCCTCGTGCGAACTCAGCAGCGTCAGTTCGGGCCAGGAGATGATCAGCACGCCGACCAGACCGACGGCGACCGCGCTCCAGCGGTAAACGCGGATGGCTTCGCCGAGGAACATCGAGCTGAACACCACCACCAGCAGCGGCTGCGCATAGTTCAGCGTGATCGCCTCGGGCAGCGGCAGCCGGGTCAGCGCGAAGAAGCCAAGGCCCATCGCGCAGACACCGACGACACCACGCGCGATGTGGTTGAGCGGGCGCTTGGTCGAAAAGGCCGTGCCAAGGTTCCCCTTGAGGGCGAGGAAGCCGATGATCGGAAAGATGGCGAAAAAGGAGCGGAAGAACACGATCTGGCCCGCCGGCACCGTACCGGCCGCCTTGATGCAGGTGGACATGCAGACGAAGACCGCGACCGAGACGATCTTGAGCATGATGCCGGTGAGCGTGTCGTGCCCGACGGCATGATCGCTGGGCGCGACCGATGAGCTGACCGGGCTTGCGGTCACGCTCCCGTGGCTTCCCGGATCGCGGCCCAGATTCGCGCCGGTGTTGCCGGCATCTCGATATGCCGGATGCCATAGGCGCGCCAGAGTGCGTCGGTCACGGCATTGAGGGCCGCCGGTGTCGCGCCGATCGTGCCCGCCTCGCCTGCCCCCTTGATGCCCAGCGCATTGGTTGTCGAAGGCACGTTGCGGGTCTCGAAATGGAAAAACGGGAAATCGTCGGCGCGAGGCATGGCGTAGTCCATGAAACTCGCCGTCAGCAGCTGCCCATCCTCGCCATAGACGGTGTCCTCGGTCAGCGCCTGGCCGATGCCTTGCACGACGCCGCCATGCACCTGACCGGCAAGCAGGAGCGGATTCACGGTGACGCCGAAATCGTCGACGATGGTGTAGCGGACGATCTCGGTGGCGCCGGTATCGGGATCGATCTCGACCTCGCAGATGTGGGTGCCGTTCGGATAAGTGCACTCGTCCTGGACGA
Organism: Mesorhizobium sp. M0587; assembly: GCF_040320945.1. NCBI lineage: Bacteria > Pseudomonadati > Pseudomonadota > Alphaproteobacteria > Hyphomicrobiales > Phyllobacteriaceae > Mesorhizobium > Mesorhizobium sp. M0587. The sequence goes on along the minus strand of NZ_JAMYQP010000007.1, from coordinate 156,122 downwards.
ACTCGCCGAACCCTTTGAGATCGTCCGGCGTCTTGGCGGCCTTGGCGATGGTTGAAAAATCGATCGTACGGTCGGTGCCGACGATGCGGGCAACTCCATCAGACAATTCGATATCGCCGGCCGAAGCTTCCAGCTCATCGGCGGCGATGCGCTTGATCTTGTTGGCCAGGTCCTCGCCGGCGCGCGAAGCCGAGACGCCGCCGAGCGGGATCGAACGCGAGCCTCCGGTGCCGCCGCCTGCCTTCAATTCGTCGGTGTCGCCCTGGCGGACATGGATCTTGTCGATGTCGAGGTTGAGCTTTTCCGACAGGAACTGCGCGTAGGCGGTGGCGTGTCCCTGCCCGTTGGTCTGGGTGCCGATCTTGAGCGTCACCGTGCCGTCGCCGTTAAGTTCGACAAAGGCTGGTTCGGAGCCGGGAAACGCGCAGGCCTCGATATAGGTCGCCATGCCGATGCCACGGATCTTTCCGCCTGCCTTCGCCTGCTCGAGGCGGTTTGGAAATGCCTTCCATTCCGCCTGTTCGATGGCGCGGTCCATATGGCCGGCGAATTCGCCGGTGTCGTACAGGCGGCCGGTCTGGGTGCGGTAGGGAAACTGCTCGGGCCGGATGAAGTTGCGGCGGCGGATCTCTTCGACGGGCAGGCCGAGATCATGGGCGCAGGCATCGACCAGCTTTTCGAGCAGGAACGCCGCTTCCGGCCGGCCGGCGCCGCGATAGGCATCGACCGGGCAGGTGTTGGTGTAGAGGCCGGTCACCGAAACGTCGAGCGCCTGGATATCATAGACCCCGGTCGACATGGTGACGCCGATGTAGGGAATAAAAGGGCCGTATTGCGAGACATAGGCGCCGATATTGGCGAGCAGGTTCACCCTCATGCCAAGGAAGCGGCCATCCTTGTCCAGCGCCATTTCGGCCGTCACCGCATTGTCGCGGCCTTGCGCGTCGGTCAAGAAGTGCTCGGTGCGGTCGCCGGCCCATTTCACCGGACGGCCGAGCCGTTTCGCCGCTTCGAGCACCAGGGGATGTTCGCGGTAGACGAAGCTTTTCGGCCCGAAACCGCCGCCGACATCCGGCGTGATGACGCGAATCTGACCCTTTTTGATCTTGAACAGGCCGGCCAGGATATACTGCATGGAATGCACGCCCTGCGACCCCGTGGTCAGCACGAAGCGGTTCTCCTGCGTGTTCCATTCGCCGATCGCCGAGCGCGGCTCCATGTAGTTGCAGACCAGCCGGTTGTTGACGAATTCGATACGGGTGACATGAGCGGCCTTGGCAAAAGCCGCGTCGGTCTTGGCTTTGTCGCCCATGTGGTAGGTAAATGCGCGGTTCGAGCCGAGTTCCGGCCAGACCAGCGGCGTGCCTTCCGCAAGCGCCGTCGCCGTGCCGGATGCGGCGTCCTCGGAGTCGTAGTCGACGTCGATCAGTTCGGCGGCATCCTGCGCCAAAGCGCGGCTGTCGGCGACGACGAAGGCAACGGCGTCGCCGACATAGTTGACACGGTCACGGCAGAGGATCGGAATGTCGCGGGTCGGCGCCTTGGTTCCGTCCGGCTGGTCCTGCATGACGCCGGACCTGAGGTCGCCAAGGTGCGCGAGGTCCTTGCCGGTCAACACCAGATGAACGCCGGGTGCCGCCTTTGCCGCATCGGTCGAACCGATGGTGAAACTTGCCTTGGCGACCGGCGAGCGCAGGACATAACCATGCAGGACGCCGGCTGGCTGAATGTCGTCGGTGTAGCGGCCCTGCCCCTGGATGAAGGCCGTATCCTCGCGCCGCAGCACGGATGCACCCATCCCGAATTTCGGAGTGACGATGGTCATGGATGCCTCGCGATGATGGAAAGGAAGGCCTGAAATAGGCTCTGCCGCAGTTTTGTCGAGGGACCGTTTCGTGTAAAGAGCGCGGGCTTCAAATTTTTTGGATCAGGCCCAACATGCCCGGTCGCTGGAAAAGACAGGAAAAGCCAGGGAATGCGTACCGACACCGGCCAGGTCTTCAAACTCGAGGACTATCGCCCCAGCGACTACCTCATTCCGGAAACGAACCTTGAATTCCGTCTTTCGCCAGACGCCACGATCGTCACCGCAACACTGACGGTCGAGCGTCGTGACGGCATAGCGGCATCGGCGCCGCTGGTGCTTGACGGTGACGGGCTGGCGCTCAAGCGCGTCGAAATCGATGGCAGGAAAGCGAAGCCCGCGGATTTGCTGGCGACATCAGACCAACTGACCATCCTCACGCCGCCTGCCGCGAAACGCTTCCAATTGCTGATCGAGACCGAGTTGGCGCCGGCGGGCAACGAAGCGCTGATGGGCCTCTATCGCTCCAGCAACGTTTATTGCACGCAATGCGAGGCCGAGGGCTTTCGCCGCATCACCTATTTCCTCGATCGCCCCGATATCCTATCCGTCTACACCGTGCGGATCGAGGCGCGGCGCAACGAGGCGCTGCTGCTCCTGTCCAACGGCAACCCCGTCGACGGTGGGGACCTCGGCGATGGCTGGCACTTCGCGGTCTGGCATGACCCCTTCCCCAAGCCCTCCTATTTGTTCGCGCTGGTGGCCGGCAATCTCGGCAAGGTCGCCGACAGCTTCGTCACCCTGTCCGGCCGCAAGGTCGAGCTCGGCATCTATGTCGAGCCCGGCAAGGAGAAGCTGGCTGGCTATGCCATGGACGCCCTGAAACGATCAATGAAGTGGGATGAGGAGGCGTTTGGCCGTGAATACGACCTCGACGTCTTCAACATCGTCGCCGTCTCCGACTTCAACATGGGCGCGATGGAGAACAAGGGTCTCAACATCTTCAACGACAAATATGTGCTGGCTGATCAGGAGACCGCGACCGACGCTGATTTCGCCAACATCGAAGCGATCATCGCGCATGAGTATTTCCACAATTGGACAGGCAACAGAATCACTTGCCGCGACTGGTTTCAGCTTTGCCTGAAGGAAGGGCTGACGGTCTTCCGCGACCACGAATTCTCCGCCGACCAGCGCTCGCGGGCGGTCAAGCGCATCGCAGAAGTGCGCACGCTGCGCGCGCATCAGTTTCCCGAGGATCAGGGCCCGCTGGCGCATCCGGTGCGACCGCGCCGCTACCGCGAGATCAACAATTTCTACACGGCGACGGTCTACGAGAAAGGCTCCGAAGTGGTGCGCATGATCCGCACCATTCTTGGGCCGGATGCGTTTCGTGCCGGCATGGACCTCTATTTCGAGCGCCATGACGGCGACGCGGCGACAATCGAAGATTTCATGAAGGTGTTCGAGGATGCGTCGGGTCGCGACCTGTCGCAGTTCGCGCTCTGGTACCAGCAGGCAGGCACGCCAAACCTGACGGTCAGTTCGACGCACAATCCGGCTGCGCACGAATTCACGCTCGAAATCGAGCAGTCGGTGCCGCCGACGCCCTCCGAAAGCCGCAAGCGGCTGATGCATATCCCGCTCGCCTTCGGCCTGATCGGCGCGAGCGGCAAGCCGGTCGAGTATAGCGGCGTCGAGGGCGCCAGCGTGGAGAACGGCGTCATCCATGTCCGCAAGCGCCGCCACATGGTGCGCTTTTCGGGCGTTGCCGAACGGCCGGTCGTGTCGCTCAATCGCGGTTTTTCGGCGCCGGTAACGCTTTCCATCGAACAGAAGGCCGACGACCAGTTCTTCCTCGCTCGCCATGACAGCGACGCCTTCTCACGCTGGCAGGCTTTCAACACGCTTCTAACCGATGCGCTGATCGCCGCGTTCCGCGAGATTCTCGGCGGCAAACGACCAGTGTTCGCGTCGCGACTGACCGAGCTTGCCGGCGGCATCGCCGGCGACGAAACGCTCGAGCCGGCCTATCGGGCACTGGCGCTGGCGCTACCCGGCGAAGCCGACATTGCCCGCGACATCGGCAGGAATATCGACCCTGATGCCATTCACACGGCCCGCGAGGCGCTGGCATTGGCGATTGGCAGCGCAAATCGCGACGTCTTTTCCAGCCTCCATGACCGCCTCGCCGACAAGGAAGCGTTCAGTCCTGACGCGGCAAGCGCCGGACGGCGTGCTCTTCGCAACGTCCTGCTGGACTATCTCTCACTGCAGCCGGGCGGTGCGGCACTTGCCACCGCGCATTTCCAGTCGGCGAGCAATATGACCGACCGCGCGGCAGCACTCGCCGCACTCGCGCACCGCCATCACGGTTCGTCCGAGGCCATCAAGGCACTGGCGATTTTCGAGACGCAATATGGGGCCGACCCGCTGGTCATGGACAAATGGTTCCAGATCCGGGCGAGTGTGCCTGGGCCGCAAACGGTCGAGACGGTGCGCGCGTTGACCAATCATCCGGCCTTCTCGATGGGCAATCCCAACCGGGTGCGCTCGTTGATCGGCACATTCTCCAGCGCCAACCAGACCGGTTTCCATCGCGCCGACGGCGAAGGCTACCGGTTCTTCGCGCAGACGGTGCTCGAGGTCGAAAAACGCAACCCGCAAGTGGCGGCGAGGCTGGCGACAGCGCTGCGGTCATGGCGTTCGCTCGAACCTGGCCGGCAAGCCAAGGCCAGGGAGGCTCTGCTTTCGATCGGCAATGCAGAAAACCTGTCGGCGGATCTGCGTGATATCGTCGAGCGAACGCTGGCTTAGCCCTTCCCTTGCGGGACAACGAAATTGGAGTTCCGGATGGCCGTCAAACCAGCCCAGGCTGATGTTGCTGGGGCTTTGCGGTCAATTCGATCCCTAGCGCCTTCATTACGGCAATCGTCGTTTTCAGAGTCGGATTGCCGTTTTCGCTGAACGAACGATAAAGCTGCTCGCGCGAAAGTCCCGTCTGGCTCGCTATTTGGGCCATACCTTTAGCGCGGGCTACGACACCCAGCGCGTGTGCGATATAGCCGGAATCTTCGGAAGAAAACGCTTCCGCCATGAATGCGGCAATTGCCTCGTCGGAGGTCAGGCCTTCAGCCGGATCAAAAGTTGTCAGTTTTTCAGCCATGTCACTCACTCCATTCTCTTGCCAGACGTTTCGCCACCTTGATGTCCTTCTTCTGGGTGCCTTTGTCGCCGCCGCACAGGAGCACGATGATCGTGCTCCCTCGCTTCTGAAAATAGATGCGGTAGCCGGGGCCGTAGTGAATACGCAATTCGCTTATCCCTTCTCCTACCGGCTCAACATCTCCCGTATGCCCATAAGCAAGCCGGTCGAGCCGGGCGAAGATCGCGCCTCGGGCGCGCTCATCCTTTAGCCGCGTCCACCATTTTCGGAACGTCTCAGTCTGCTTTAGATGATCATGACAGGATGTAGTTTATAAACTACATCCTGTCAACGATCCGTGCTCCACGCCGAGCATTGCCCATTTCGGCGTTATTTTAGTCGATTTTTAATCTTTTTTGGCCGGACCACTGGACAAGGCGAATCACCTTTGATTCTTTACTGACGATTCGGAAGTGCGGTGTTTGCCGGATCACCAGACAGCATAGGCAAATTCGGGGAGTGCCATTTATGGCGAAGGCGGACGCGTGGGGCGCGCCCGGTGGGATAGCTTTTACGCGTCGCGAGACGCGAAGCGACGGCCTTGCCGGAAACACGCGGCTCATCGCCGAACCGGCCTACAAGCGGCTTCTGGCCGCCGAGCCGCTGCTGCGCCGATCGATACCGGCTCTCATCATCATCTTCCTGATGGTCATCGCGGCGCTGCGCGTCCTGTCGCTGATGAACGAGCGCGACGATGTGGAGCGCGATGCCAAGGCGATCCTTACCCTGGCGGCTGGCCAGCTGGCCAGTTCGCTTGCCACCACGTCGGATACGCTGCCAGGAGCCATACAGGATCTGCTGGAGACCACCAGCCGCCAAGGCGCTATGGGTCGCAGCCACGTACTTGTCATCACCGACGACGCCTTCAAGATCACCGCGGTGACCCCGCGCTCGGTGCCCTGGCAGGGCCATTCGCTGGACGGCCTCGTCCAGGGCGGCCAGCCCCTGTTCATGTTCGGTGACCGCGCAGGCGTCATGGAGGTCAACATAGGCGGCCAGGACTGGTATGCGGCGGTCAGCCTGGCCAAGGACAGGAAGGGAGCCGCGGCGGCGCTGGTGCCGCAGGAAGCGGTCTTCGACGCATGGCGAAAAACCGTCTCGCTGAACGTCACGCTGTTCGTGCTGACAGCCGGCGTTCTGATCATCATTCTCTACGCCTATTTCGGACAGGCGGCGCGCGCGCAGGCGGCCGACCGCATCTACCTTGAAGCGCATCAGCGCATCGACATGGCACTGGTTCGCGGCCGCTGCGGCCTGTGGGATTGGGACATGGTGCGCGGCAAGATGTACTGGTCGCGCTCGATGTACGACATGCTGGGCTACGAGCCATGCGACACGATGCTGTCCTTCGGCGAGGTCGACGAGATCATCCACCCCGAGGACGGCGACCTGTTCCAGATCGCCAACCGAATAGTCGCACGCGAGATCGACCAGATCGACCAGGTGTTCCGGATGCGGCATGCCGACGGTCAATGGGTTTGGATGCGTGCCCGCGCACAGGTCATGGATCCGGAGGCACCGGAGATCCAGTTGATCGGCATCGCCGTCGACGTCACCGAACAGCGCCATCTGGCGCTGCGTTCGGAGGCGGCCGATCTTCGGCTGAGGACCGCGATCGAGAACATCAACGAATCCTTCGTGCTCTGGGATTCGGCCCAGCGCCTGATCATGTGCAACTCCAAGTACCAGCAGGACAACGGGCTTTCGGATCGCGATGTGATGCCGGGTGTGACGCGCGCGGCCTTGGAAGAACGCATGCTGGCCTTTGCTTCGGAACGGCGCCTCGCCAACACCAATGGGTTGCAAGGTGGCGCCACTTTCGAGCGGCAGCTGTCCGACGGCCGCTGGCTACAGGTCAATGAACTGAAGACCAGGGACGGCGGCATCGTCTCGGTCGGGTCCGACATCACCCAGATCAAGCTGCACCAGGAAAAGCTGGTCGACAGCGAACGCCGGCTGATGGCGACGATCCATGATCTCAGCCTCGCCCGCCGGGCCGAGGAGGAGCGCTCGCGCGAACTGGTCGACCTCAACCGCAAATACATGAAGGAAACCGAGCGCGCCGAGGCGGCAAATCGGGCCAAATCCGAATTCCTGGCCAACATGTCGCATGAACTGCGCACGCCGCTGAACGCCATTATCGGCTTCTCCGAGCTGATGGAGCAGGGTCTGTTCGGTCCGCTGGGATCGGCACGCTATGAGGAATATGCCACCGACATCAACAGCAGCGGCAAATATCTGCTGGGCGTCATCAACGATATTCTCGATATGTCCAAGATCGAGGCCGGCCAGTTCTCGCTGGACCGCGAACAGATCGATCTCGGTCCGCTGATCAGCGAAACGGTCCGCGTCGTCTCGCTTCAGGCGGCACAGAAGGCGATCGCCGTGGAGACGCGCATCGCCGACGCGTTGACGTTGTTCGCCGATCGCCGCGCGATCAAGCAGATCGTCATCAATCTTCTGTCCAACGCGGTGAAATTCACCGGCCAAGGCGGCCACATATCGGTCAGGGCCCGCAACACATCCGCGGCGCTGGTGCTGACGATCGAAGACAATGGCTGCGGCATCCCGAAGGAGGCGCTCGGCAAGCTCGGGCGTCCCTTCGAGCAGGTGCAGAACCAGTTCTCCAAAAACCATGCCGGATCCGGGCTCGGCCTCGCCATCTCCCGCTCACTGGCTGAACTGCAAGGTGGCGCGCTGAAGATCCGCTCGACCGAAGGTGTCGGCACGATCGTGTCGGTGCGCATTCCAGTGAGAAAGCCGCAACCGGCGATCAGGGAAGCAGCCTGAACCAGGCTCCGGTTGACGTTGCCGGAGCCCGGGTCAGCCAATCTCACTGCATGCCGTCGTCGTCGTTGTCGTTGCCTTCGTCGCTCCACTGGCGGTGACGGCCAAAGTGGCCGCCCTTTGGCAGTTCGCCCTTCTCGATCTTGCCGTCATTGTTCCTGTCGATCATGGCGAATATCTTCTTCTCACGACCGGTAATGTCCTCGGTGGTCAGCGTGCCGTCGCCCTTGGTGTCGTAGCGGGCGATGATACGTTTTGCCATCCGCTCGAAACGCGCCTTCTCCAGCGCGTCGGCGAGTTGGGCGACGGTCAGCTTGCCGCCATTGTCGGCAACGAGCTTCTTCAGCCGCGCGTTCATGGCATCGGAAAACTGGTCGAAAGTGATGGTGCCGTTCGAATCCTTCATCGCTTTGTCGAGGCGCATCATCATGCCATCACGCATTTTCGCGCTGGCATTGTTTTCGGCATAGGCGGTGGTGCCAACGGCGCCGGCAAGGGCTACGAAGGCAAGGGCAAGTTTGGTCGACTTTCTCATAGTCTTCTCCTGTTGCATCGTCACCCCCGATGCCAGAGCGTCGGATCTTCGATCCTGTCGCCGCTCCGTCTCTCAGTTCGAGCATCGGATTTCCCAAAACCGGTTCACACTTTCGGGTCCGGTGCTCTGGCCGGAACAACCGCGTCGCGGTCATCCCGTGCGAAGCAAAAGATCAAAATCCTTCCTGACCTTTCGCGACGTCTCTTTGAGGTGTGCCTCCAGCACACCGAAATCCGGCAGGTCGGTGACGGCCAGAAGCAGATCCGAAAGCCCCGGCGGAACATCGTCACGTTCGAAGGCGCCGGTCAGGCACAGCCGTGTCATCTGGGTCAGCGCCAGATAAAGCGCATAGGCGTCGCCAAGCTCCTGCCTGACTCCGGCACCGGCAAAGCCAGGCGCGAGACGAGACAGGACCTCGGCCGTGCCGGTGGCACGCGGCCCGGCTTCGATCTGCCCGGTTATGACAGCCACCTGGGCGATGAATTCGAGGTCGATCAGCCCGCCGGGGATCAGCTTGATGTCCCACAGGTCGCGCGGCGGCTTTTCCTTCTCGATCATAGCGCGCATGTCCGAGGCCTCGGCCATCACCTTTGCCGCGTCGCGCGGCTGGCCGAGCAGTGTCGCGACCTCGGTTTCAACTTCGGTGCAAAGCCCGGCATCGCCTGCAACGGCGCGCGCCCGCGACAGTGCCATATGCTCCCAGGTCCAAGCCTCCTGGCGCTGGTATTTTTTGAAGGCATCTATATGGGTGGCCACCGGCCCCTTGTTGCCGGACGGCCGCAGCCGCAGGTCGAGTTCGTAAAGCACCCCCTCCGCGGTCGGCGCGGATACGGCCGATATCAGCCGCTGCGTCATGCGGCTGTAGTAGTGCGACGGCGCCAGCGGCTTTTCGCCATCGGACTCCTCGGCGTCCGGATCGTGGTCGTAGAGCAGGATGAGGTCGACATCCGATCCGGCGGTCAGTTCACGGCTGCCGAGCTTGCCCATGCCGAGCAGCGAAACCACACCGCCGGCAACCCTGCCATGCCGGTTTTCGAACTCGGTCATCACGGCCTGCAACGCGGCCTCGATGGTGAGATCGGCCAGATCGGAAAAGGCGCGGCCGGCCCGGGCCGGGTCGATCGAGCCGGCAAGCAGCCGCACACCGATCAGGAATTTCTGCTCGGAGGCAAAGATGCGCAGCCGGTCAAGCACGTCCTCATAGGCTTTGTCGCCTTCGAGGAAGGCGGAAAGCCGTGCCGAGAGATAGGCTCGGTCCGGCAATTCGCTCAGCAAGGCCGGGTCGAGCAGGCCGTCAAAAACGTGCGGCCGGCGCGTGATGATCGCCGCCAGCCGACGTGCGGCGCCCATGATCGTCGCCATCAGCTTGAGCAATGCCGGGTTCGATTGCAGCAATGAGAACAGCTGGATGCCGGCCGGCAGGCCGGCAAGAAACTCGTCGAAGCGGATCACGGCCTCGTCGGCCCGGCGCGTCTGGCCAAAAGAGCGCAGCAGCGCCGGCGTCAATTCCGTCAGCCGTTCGCGCGCCTCCGCCGACTGGGTGACGCGGTAGCGCCCGAAATGCCAGCCGCGGATGACGCGGCAGATGTCGCTTGGCCGCTGGAAGCCGAGACCATGCAAGGTCCGCAAGGTGTCGGGGTCGTCGACATCGCCGGTGAAGACCAGATTGCCGATGCCCGCCGAAAGCTCCGGCGCTGTTTCGAACAGCGCGGCATAGTGCCGTTCGACCTGCTGCAACGAGGCACGGAACGCTCCGGCAAAGCCTGCCGCATCGGCAAAGCCGAGCATGCGGGCGATGCGCTCCAGCCCTTCGTCGTCTTCCGGCAACGTATGCGTCTGCTCGTCGGCCACCATCTGCACGGCGTGTTCGACGCGGCGCAGGAACCAATACTGGCGGGCGAGCGCATCGCGTGCGTCGGCGGTGATCCAGCCACGTGCCGCAAGCTGGCCGAGCATCGGCACGGTCTCGCGGCCGCGCAGTTCCGGGAAGCGGCCGCCGGCGATCAACTGCTGGGTCTGGACGAAGAACTCGATCTCGCGGATGCCGCCGCGTCCGAGCTTGACGTTGTGGCCCTTGACGGCGATCTCGCCATGACCCTTGTGAGCGTGGATCTGGCGCTTGATCGAGTGGACGTCGGCAATCGCCGCGTAGTCCATGTATTTGCGCCAGATATAGGGCTGGAGTTCCTTGAGGAAGGCAGTACCCGCGGCCAGATCGCCGGCCACCGGCCGCGCCTTGATCATTGCGGCGCGCTCCCAGTTCTGGCCGCGCGCCTCATAGTAGCGTAGCGCGGCTTCGACCGGGATCGCCAGCGGAGTCGAACCTGGATCGGGGCGCAACCTGAGATCGGTGCGGAAGACATAACCGTGCTCTGTGCGGTCCTGCAGAATACGCACCAGGCGTCGCGTCAGGCGCGAAAACAATTCGGTGGCATCGAGCAGGTCGACGACAGCAGGCGCTTCCGGATCGAAGAATACCACGAGATCGATGTCGGAAGAGAAGTTCAGTTCGTGCGCGCCGAGCTTGCCCATGCCGAGCAGGATCCAGCCCGATTGTCGGGACGGATTGTCGAGGTCGGGCAGCTTAAGCTTGCCCTGACCGTGGGCGTCACGCAGCAGGAAGTCGACGGCGGCACGGGTGCAGGCGTCGGCAAGGTCGCTCAACCGCCGCACGGTCAGCGACGGTTCGGCCTCACCTGCGAGATCGGCCAGCGCGACCAGGAAATGCGCCTCGGCCTTGCATTGGCGCAGCTCCATCATCAGGCCGGATTCAGAGACCGCCTTGGCCAGCGGCGACTGATCGACCGCAGCGCAGATCGCTTTCAGCCGAGCCTCGACTCCCTGGTCGAAAAGTCTGTCCAGGATCTGCGGCCGGCGACGCGCCACGTCGCGCAGGAACGGCGACAGGTCGAAGACCGCGGCCAGGAAATCCTGGCGCTCCCCCTTGCCGGACAGGAATTTGGCCAACCGCGCCAACCCTTCTTCGCGGGCAACGGCAGCGATTTCGGCCAGTTCCTGGCGTGCCCGGCCTTCGTCGAGAGGGGCAAGCGTGGTCGCCGGCTTCAGCAGCCAGTCCGTCGCTGTCCGCTTGGCAGCCGCCGCCATCAATGATCCTCCCGTGCGGGGAAACTCATGACGACGGACAGTCCAGGATTGCCCGGCAAGAGGTCAAGCCGTCCGTAGTGGAACGTCATGACCGCCTTGGCGAGGCTAAGACCAAGACCGGAACCCGGCTGTGAGCGGCTCTTCTCCAGGCGCACGAAACGTTCGGTCACCCGGGCGCGATCGGCATCGTCCGGGATACCCAGGCCGTTATCGGTGACGGAAAGCCTGATCTCTCCATTTGTGCGCTCGAGCGTCACCCGGACCGACGGCCTGGAGGTGGAATCGGTGGAATATTTGATCGCATTGTCGACGATGTTGGACAGCGCCTGACCGATCAGCTCGCGGTTGCCGTCGACAACGAAGGCGCCGTTCACCTCGGCTTCCAACGAAACGCCAGCCTCTTCCGCCGCCGGCTCGTAGAGTTCGACGACATCGCGCACCGCCACGGCCAGATCGACGCGGCTGGTGCTCTCGGAAGAATAGCCAGCCTCCAGCCGAGAGATCATCAGGATGGCGTTGAAGGTCTTTATGAGCTGGTCGGACTCGGTGATCGTGCCTTCCAGCGCCTGGCGGTAGTCGGTGATCCTGTGCTTTCCGGAAAGCGTTGCTTCGGCCCGGTTGCGCAGCCGGGTCAGCGGCGTCTTCAAATCATGCGCTATATTGTCGGAAACCTGCTTCAGACCTTCATTGAGCGTTGCGATCCTCGCCAGCATGGCATTGAGGTTCTCCGAAAGCCGGTCGAACTCGTCGCCGGTCCCGGTAACCGGCAGCCTGCCGGAAAGATCCCCGCCCATGATGCGACGACTCGCCTCCGACACGCCGTCGATACGCTTCAGAGCTGCGCGGCCGACGAAGAACCAGATCAGCAGCCCGCCGAGCCCCATCATGCCGAGCGCCAGCGTCAGGGCGCGGCGGATCACGGCGCGGAACCGTTCAGGCTCCCCCAGATCGCGGCCTACGAGCATGATCATCTGGTTCGGCAGCCGAAGCACCAGGGCAATGGCGTTGTGGCCTTTCTCGCCCTGCGCCTGCGTTTCGTTCTGCTCGGGCTGCGTGGTTCCCTGCTCGGCGGACAGGTTGCGCTGGCGCTCGAGTTCTCCCTCGCCAAACCGCTGGTAGGAGAACGGATTGCTGGTCCAGCCTTCATCGTCGAGAACGCCCGGCTCCAGGCTCTGCACGTTGCCGGTCAGGACCTGGCCGTTGGCATCGGCAATCAGATAGAGATTGGCGCCGGGCTGGCGCGAGCGCTGCTCGACCACGCGCACCAGCACCGGCAGGCCGCCGCGCTGGTAGGCCCGGGCCAGACCGAGCACTTCGTCGTTGATGGTCTCTTGCGTCTGCGCGGTCAGCATGCGCGCCGACAGCGAGGTCATGTAGAAGACAAGCAGCACCGCGCAGAGCGCGAATAGCAGCAGATAGAGCGCCGAAAGCCGCGCAGCCGTCGTCTTCATGATGGCGGGCACGGAAAGGGCCATGCCGCCGCCTAGCCGCCCTTCAGCATGTAACCGGCACCACGAATCGTATGCAGGATGGGCTTGTCGAAACCTTTTTCGATCTTGCCGCGCAGCCGCGAGATGTGGACGTCAATGACATTGGTCTGGGGATCGAAATGATAGTCCCAGACGTTTTCCAGCAGCATGGTGCGCGTCACCACCTGGCCGGCATGGCGCATCAGATATTCGAGCAGGCGGAATTCACGCGGCTGCAGCGTGATCTCGCGCGACGCGCGCCGCACCGAATGCGACAGCCTGTCGAGTTCGAGATCGCCAACCCTGTAGACGGTTTCGGCCTCTTTGGCGCTGGCGCGGCGGTTCAGAACCTCGACACGTGCCAGAAGTTCGGAGAAGGCATAGGGCTTGGTCAGATAGTCGTCACCACCGGCGCGCAGGCCGGTGACCCGGTCGTCGACCTCGCCCAGCGCAGACAGGATCAGCACCGGCGTGGTGTTGCCCCTGGAGCGGAGACCGGCAATGACCGACAGGCCGTCGCGGCGCGGCATCATCCGATCGATGACCATCACGTCATAGTCGCCGGTGTCGGCAAGCGCGAAGCCGGTCTCGCCGTCACCGGCGACATGCGCGGTATGACCGGCTTCGGTGAAGGCTTTCTGCAGATAATCCGCGGCTTCGCGATCGTCTTCCATGACGAGAATCTTCATAGGGCCGTTATACGCGATTTCGCTGGAAGGTTGAGTGGCTAGCATCTGCATTTAGCCTTTGCCAAAGCGCATCGCGATCAAGATGATCCGGACCATGCGCGACAAAATCTTTGTTCTCCGGTGTCGTTACGCCGGGCATTTCCAATTCCGGGGCATGCCGCCATCCCGAAATCACCGCGATCCTCGGTCCGCCCCGAGGCGGCTTGGCCGGATCATTGATGTGCGGCAGCGGGCGATGGGAAGCCCGCTGCCGTCGGAGGAGGGCACGATGACTGACTAACGTGCCCGGCTCCATGCTCTTCCATGCGGCGGCTCGGGGGTGTTTAAGCCGCCGCATCGGAAAAGTCGCTGGTCACCCCTTGGCGACGGGCAGTGCAACGAAGCGATTGGTGTCGTCGCGGGTTATCTGCATCAGCACGGCCTTGCGCCCCGATTTCACCGCTTCGGTCATTGCCTTGGAGACATCGTCGGTGCCGTTGATTTCCATCGAATTGACAGCGGTGATGACGTCGCCCGGCTGGATGCCGCGATCGGCGGCATCGCTGTCGGGATCGACATCGGTTACCACCAACCCCTTGCCGTTTTCGGACTTGGTGACGGTGAGACCGAGATCGGCCAGCGTGTCGGGCTTCGCCGGAGCGGCGGGCTGCTGCTGGTCGGCCGACGCTTGCTTGTCGCTCGAGGGCAGTTTGCCGAGATCGACCTTGACGGTCTGGCTCTTGCCGTCGCGCCACACGGTGACATCGACTGACTTGCCAGGCGAGTAGGCGCCGATCAGCCGAGCCAGTTCCTTCGGTGAGGCAACGTCCTTGCCGTCGACCTGGGTGATCACGTCACCGGCTACGATACCGGCTTTCTTGCCGGGACCATCGTCCTGTGCACTGGACACCAGTGCGCCGTTCTGGGACTTCAGGCCAAGCGATTCGGCAATGTCCGACGTGACCGGCTGGATCTCGACGCCGAGCCAGCCGCGCTGCACGGCGCCGTTCTTCGTCAGGTCCTCCACGACCTGCTTGGCGGTCGAGGCAGGAATGTCGAAGGCGATACCGACGCTGCCGCCCGAAGGCGAGAAGATCGCGGTGTTGATGCCGACCACCTGACCGTTAAGGTTGAAGGTCGGGCCGCCCGAGTTGCCGCGGTTGACCGAGGCGTCGATCTGGAGGAAATCGTCATACGGGCCGGCGCCGATGTCACGGCCGCGCGCCGACACGATGCCGGCGGTTACGGTGCCACCGAGACCGAACGGGTTGCCGACGGCCACCACCCAGTCGCCGACGCGAACCTTGGAATCGTCGGCGAAATCGACATAGGTGAACTTGCCGCCACCCTCGACCTTGAGCACGGCGAGGTCGGTGCGCGGATCGGTGCCGACCAGCTTGGCGTCGAGTTCCTTGCCGTCATTGGTAACCACGGTGAAGGCGCTGCCCTCTTCGACGACGTGGTTGTTGGTTACGAGATAGCCGTCTTCCGAAATGAAGAAGCCGGATCCCTGTGCCACCGGGCGCGGCTGATCGTTGTTGTGGTCGCGGCGTCCAAACCGGCGGTGACCATCATCGTTCTGGCCGCCTTGATCGCCAAAGCCGCGGAATTCCTTGAAGAAGCGGCGCAGCTGCGGATTGTTGGGAAGATTGTCGAGACCGTCCTGATCGTCGGAGCCGTCATCGGCCGTCGGCTGCATCTTGGCCTTCACCTTGACACTGACCACGGCGGGCGAAACCCGCTCGACGACGTCGGCGAAACCAGGAACCTGCGGAGCCTCGACACGCACAGCATCGGCCAGAACAGGGCCTGTCCCACTGGTCAGCGCGCCAACGCCGATCGCGCCGGCGACGGCGACGGAAGCGGCGGCGGCCAGGAGACGCTTGCGGGTGCGGGAATATGAATTGGGGGCGATATTCATGGGTCTCGTATCCTCTTGCAAAGGGACGCGCCTTAATCGGCATCCTCGGAAGAGAGAATTAGAGAGGCGTACATTACGGCGCCATTTCCGATACATGAAACTTTGGTAATGTTTGCAGGCCACCGCAGCCGTCAGTCACGGTGCAGGATCGCGTCCAACGCCGTCTGTTCTTCGGCCGACAGGGATTTTGTCGCCAGATTCCGGCGCGATCGCGCGCCCAGCAAAATAAACGCGCCACCCACCAAAAGCAGCAGGACAGGCGTGCCCCAAAGCAGCGCGTTGCGCAGATCGAAACGGGGCTTCAGCAGCACGAACTCGCCGTAGCGCGAAACCACATAGTCCATCACCTGCTGATCAGTGTCGCCGGCGGCGAGGCGCTGACGCACCAGGATACGCAGGTCGCGAGCGAGGTCGGCGTCGGATTCGTCGATCGACTGGTTCTGGCAGACCATGCAGCGCAGGCCTTCGGACAGCGCGCGAGCCCTCGCCTCCAGCGCCGGGTCGGCCAGCATCTCGTCGGGCTTCACCGCTTGCGCCGCGCCGGAGAAGAGCAGCGCCAGCAACAGGACAAGCGAGGTCAGCGAAAGCCTTGCGTTCATGACGTGCCCGCGGGTGTAACGGCGCTCGCCTGCTTGCGGCGGCGCGATGGCGCGCCGACGCGCAGGCGCCTGTCCATCAGCGACATGGCCGCGCCGGCCATCATCATCAGGCCGCCGCCCCAGATCAGCGTCACCAACGGTTTCCACCACAAACGCACCACGACCGAGCCATCCTTGCCCTCGTCGCCCAGCGAAATATAGAGTTGGGAAAGGCC
This sequence comes from Mesorhizobium sp. M0587, assembly GCF_040320945.1. Classification (NCBI taxonomy): domain Bacteria; kingdom Pseudomonadati; phylum Pseudomonadota; class Alphaproteobacteria; order Hyphomicrobiales; family Phyllobacteriaceae; genus Mesorhizobium; species Mesorhizobium sp. M0587. The sequence goes on along the minus strand of NZ_JAMYQP010000007.1, from coordinate 139,814 downwards.
AAGGGTCTTGATGCCGGACTCCGTCGTCGTCGTCTGCCGCACCGGATAGAAACGCTTGGCGGAGCTGATTTCGCCGACAGGATTGCCGCTGACACCGATCAGTTCGAAGCGGCCGCGATCCTCGCTGTAGTTCGGTCCCTGGGCAGGATAGAGCCCGACGAAACGTATCGTGCGGCCGGACAGTTCCACCGTCTCGCCGGCACGCATCGAGAGGATCCTTTCGGTGCCGAAGCAAAGCGTGCCGACGATGCCGAGCACGGTCAGGCCGAGGCCAAGATGAGCCAAGGCAGTGCCGAAGACCGAGCGCGGCAAGCCGAGCAGGCGCCGCAACATGACCTTCGCCGCAACATTGCCGAAGCCGGATTTGACCGCAAGATCGGTGAGCGCGCCAAGGATCAGCCAGACGGCAAGGCCCATGCCAAGCGCCGCGAACACCGAAGCACCATCGATCAAAAGGGCAGTGACCAGCGTCGCCAGCAAGGCGGCCCCGAACGCCACCATCAAGCGTTGCGCGACAGCGAAGACATCGCCGCGTTTCCAGGCGAGCAGCGGTCCGAACGGAACCACGATCAGCAGCGGCACCATCAGCGGCCCGAAGGTCAGGTTGAAAAACGGCGCGCCGACCGAGATCTTGTCGGCGGAGAAGGCCTCGACGGCGAGCGGATAGAGCGTGCCGACGAGCACGGTGGCGGTGGCCGTGGTCAGGAACAGATTGTTGAGGACAAGCGCGCCTTCGCGCGAAATCGGGTGGAACAAGCCGCCGGCGGCCAGCCGCGAGGCGCGCAGCGCAAACAGCGCCAGCGAGCCGCCGATGAACAGCATCAATATGCACAGGATGAAAATGCCGCGCGTCGGATCGGTGGCGAAGGCATGGACGGAGGTCAGGACGCCCGAGCGCACCAGGAAGGTGCCGAGCAGCGACAGCGAAAAGGTAAGGATGGCGAGCAGCAGGGTCCAGATCTTCAGCGCCGAGCGCTTTTCCATGACGATCGCGGAATGCAGCAGCGCGGTGCCCGCCAGCCACGGCATGAAGGAAGCGTTCTCGACCGGATCCCAGAACCAGAAACCACCCCAGCCAAGCTCATAGTAAGCCCAGTACGATCCCATGGCGATGCCGCCGGTCAGGAACATCCAGGCGACCAATGTCCATGGCCGCACCCAGCGCGCCCAGGACGCGTCGATGCGGCCTTCGATGAGGGCGGCGACCGAGAAGGAAAAGCAGATCGAAAAGCCGACATAGCCGAGATAGAGCAGCGGCGGATGGACGGCGAGTCCGAGATCCTGCAGGACAGGGTTGAGATCGCGGCCTTCGATCGGTGCCGGATTGAGCCGTACGAAAGGATTGGAGGTTACCAGGATGAACAGGAAAAAAGCCGCGCCGATCGCGCCTTGCACGGCAAGCACATTGGCGCGCAGCGTCGCCGGGAGGTTGGAGCCGAAAGCAGCGACAAGCGCGCCGAAGAAGGTCAGGATCAGCACCCAAAGCAGCATCGAGCCTTCGTGATTGCCCCAGGTTCCGGTGATCTTGTAGATCAGCGGCTGCAGCGAATGCGAGTTCTCCCAGACGTTTTCCAGCGAGAAATCGGAGCTCGCATAAGCACTCGCAAGCGCGGCGAAGGACAGGGCCGTCAGAGCAAAGCCGGTCACGGCGACGGGGCCGCCGACGGCCATCAGGCGCTGGTTGTTCAAGCGCGCGCCAAACAGTGGCACGATCGTCTGCACCAGCGAGAGCGCAAACGCCAGAACCAGGGCGAAATGTCCGGTTTCAACCATGCCCGTAATTCGCTCCCATTTCCCTGCCGCGGCTACTCACTCTTGCTCTCCTGCCAGACACCCTTGGCCTTCAGGCCGTCGGCCACCTCCTTGGGCATATAGCGCTCGTCGTGCTTGGCCAGGACGCTGTCGGCAACGAAAATCCCGTCCGGGCCGAAGGTGCCTTCGGTGATGACGCCCTGCTCCTCGCGAAAAAGGTCGGGCAAGATCCCGGTGTAGGTGACCTTGACCGTTTTGTGCGTGTCGGTGACCGAAAAGGCGACCGTCGCCCCCTGCCCGCGCTGGATGGTGCCTTTTTCGACCAGACCGCCGAGCCGGATGCGCTGGCCGGGCTGGACGCTGGCGGTGGTGAGATCGGCCGGCATGTAGAAATAAGACGCTTTCTGGCCGAGCGCGTAGAAGGTCAGCCCGGTGGCGGCGCCGAGGAAAGCCAGCCCACCCGCGATCACCGACAGCCGTTTCTGCTTGCGCGTCATGTCAGTCCTACTCCGTCGCCGTCAGGCCGAGCGAGGCGGCGAACGCGGTGAATTTCTTTGCCTCGTCACTGTCGGCTCCGAAGACGGCAATAGCGCGACCCAGTGCGTCACGCGCCTGATCGGGCTTGCCCAGCACGACATAGGAACGAACGAGCCGCATCCATCCTTCCGGATCGCGTGGATTTTGCCGCAGTTTCTCGCCGAGACCAGCCACCATTGTGTTGATCATGGCCTCCCGATCTTGCGGCGACATTGAGGACGCGGCGTCGATATCCGCGGCATCGGGCCCTTTCGCTGCTTCGCCGGCGGCCATTTCGGGGTTGCCGGACTTGGCCAACGCCTGCTCGACAGCCCCGCGCCATGGCGAATCTGGCGGCAGCTTGCCCAGCATTGCCTGCCAGGCGGCAACCGCTTCCTTGACGCGGCCTTCCTGTGCCAAGGCGACAGCCAGGTAGAAGCTGGCCTTCGCATTGGCCGGATCGAGCTTTTGCGCCGCTTCGAAGGCCTTCTGTGCATCGGCCGAAACAATGCCCCCTGCCGCACCGGCAATCGCCTCGCCAAGACCGGCCTGGCGGACGGCGCTGTCGCCGTCGAGGCGAATAGCGTTGCGATAGGCGGCCACCGCGTCGGAGAAGCGCTGCATGCGCAGATAGACCGGCGCCAGTACGTCCCAGCCCCTGCCATCGGAAGGATTGGCGGCGAGATGGGCTTCCGCGCGCGCCACCAATTCGTCGACCGAACTGTCGGCTGGATTCTTGGCCAGCCGCTCGCTGAGCGGCTGTGACGGCAAATCAGGCGAGCCGATCTTGGCGTAGAGACCCCAGCTGACCAGCGGCACCACGAGCACCGCCATCGTCGCGACCAGCTTTGCCGCGACCGACGCCCGGCTGGTGGATGTCTTGCCGGCCGAACCGCTATCGAGGCGAAGGATGCGGCGGGCGATCTCGGCGCGTGCCTCGGTCGCTTCCGCCGGTTGGATCAGGCCACGCGCGGCGTCGCGGTCGAGCTCGGACAATTGATCACGATAGACTTCGAGATCGTGATCGCCGCTCGACGACACGCCCTTCGCGCCGCCGGCCAGCGGCAGCAGCACCGCCAGGCTCGCACCCAGCGTGAGAATTGCGGCTATGACCCAGAACAGCATGGTTATTCCAATAACGGCAGAGCTCTGCCCTGCCAACACGGGCGTCCTGCGACGCTTTGACGGCAGCCACGCCTGATGTCCTTGATCGACGTCAACCCGGGCCGATCTCGGCTGGATCCGGCCAGAGCGTCAGGTCAACGGCGTCCAGCTGCCGTCGGCGTTGCGGCAAGCGGTTCCGCGGGCCGTCACCCCGGCCCCGCCGGTGAATACGGTCTGCGTGTACTGGCGGCAATCCTGCGAACCGACGCGGTAGGGCTGGGCCGGAACCACCTCGCCATAACGCGAGGCCTGGGCGCCCTTCCACGTCACCTTCTGACCGCTCGTCGTGTATTCGAGCGCCTTGTATTCAGCCTCGAGCGCGCTTCGCTTCTCAGCATCGCTGAGGCCGCTGCCAATCGATCCGCTAACGAGGCCACCGCCCATCGCGGAAATGATCGACGTGGCAACCTTGCCACCGGAAGGAGGCGTCGAGGCCGGCGTCGGCGCAATCGTGGGGCCCTTGCCGCTCAAGGTGGTGCAGCCGGACACGGCCAGCAATGCGGAAATAAGCGCGACGCGAATCTTCATGCCAACAACCGGTTTTCTTGAGTTGAAGCCTGCCATGGATGAGCCGGGTGCCGCGTCATCGGGGAAGTGGGCGTGGCCATAGTGTTGATATTTGTCGGAAATTTGGCCGCTGACAGCCGATCATGGACCAATCGAAATGCCGCCATAACACGCGCCATGCATCGATGTCGATTGGCTTGGGAAAGCATCATTGAAGGCTCCGCAGCCGCACCACGGCCTTCAATCCGCCCATGCCGGACCGTTCGAGCGCCAGAACGCCCCCATATTCGTTGACGAGGTCGGCCACGATGGCAAGTCCCAGGCCCGTTCCCGGCTTTGTCTCGTCCAGGCGCCGTCCCCGCTTCAGCGCTTCGCGCGCCTTGTCCTCGGGAATGCCCGGGCCGTCGTCCTCGATGCTGATCTCGAACAGGCTGGCGGGGTCGTCCTTGCCGGTCGAAGGTACGACCGACACCGACACCGCGCCTTTTGCCCATTTCATCGCGTTTTCGAGCAGATTGCCAAGCAGTTCCTCCAGGTCCTCGCGCTCACCAGCAAAGACGATCTCGCTGGGCGGCAGCGACAGCGACAGACTGGTCTGCGGGTTGAGCTTTTGCAAAACCCGCACCATGCGCTGCACCAGCGGCGCCACAGGCGTGCGGTAGACGACGCTGTCGCGTTGCGCCGCGACGCGGGCACGTTGCAGATAATGATCCACCTGTTTCTGCATGGAAGCAGCCTGATCGGCGATCAATTGCCCCTTGGCGCCGCCAAGCGCGCGGCCCTCGTTGAGCAGCACCGCGAGCGGTGTCTTCAACGAATGGGCGAGATTGCCCACCTGGGTCCGGGAACGCTCGACGATGCGTTTGTTGTTTTCGATCAATGCGTTGGTTTCATTGGCTAATGGTTCTATCTCGGCCGGAAACCGCCCATCGAGTCTTTGCGCGGTACCCTCGCGTACCATGGCGAGTGCGTTCCTCACCCTGCGCAGAGGCTGCAGGCCAAGCAGGATAGCGATCGCGTTGATGGCGATCATGCCGACGCCGAACAGGGACAGATAAGTCAGCAGCCGGCCCTGAAAGGTGGCGATCTCCTGTTCGAGTTCGCTCTGGTTGCCCATGACGCGAAAACGGGCGGCGCGGTTCTTGGCGTCGAGAACGAATTCGCTTTCGAACACTTCGAGTTGCTCGCCGTCGATGCCTTCGGCCGCATAGCTGCGCTGGAAGCTGGAGTTGAAAGGCACCTCGGCAACGCTTGGCGAAGGGATGGTTTTGGTCATCGAGGATGAATGAAGATCGCCATGCACGCCTTCCGAGGCGGGTTCCACCGACCAATACCAGCCCGAACCCGGCTCCGAGAACCGCAGGTCGCCCAGATCGGGCGCGCCGGTGAGCGCTCCCGTGTCGGAAATGCCGATGGAGCCGATCAGGTTGAACAGATGTGCCGAAAGCAGGCTGTCGAAGCCCCGCTCGCTGGCCTGACGGTAGAGCGTGGTGATCAGGGTGAAAATAACCACCAGGGTCAGGATCGCCCAGACCGTGGAAAAGGCGATCACGCGGAACGTCAGCGAACGCGGCCACGAACGCAGCGAAAGCAACGTCCTTACGGTTGGTTTGAGCGGTTCCGAGTTACGCCTCCGGCTCACGCATGCGGTAGCCCATGCCGCGCACGGTTTCGATCATGTCGATGCCCATCTTCTTACGCAGCCGCCCGACAAAGACCTCGATGGTATTGGAATCGCGGTCGAAATCCTGATCGTAGAGATGCTCGACCAGTTCAGTCCGCGAGACGACCTCGCCCATATGGTGCATCAAATAGGCAAGCAGGCGGAATTCATGCGACGTCAGCTTCAGCGGCATGCCATCGACATCGGCCTTCGATGCCTTGGTGTCGAGACGCAGCGGTCCGCAGGTCAGTTCGGACGAGGCATGGCCGGCGGCGCGCCTGATCAGGGCCCTGAGCCTCGCCAACACCTCCTCGATGTGGAACGGTTTGGTGACGTAGTCATCGGCGCCGGCGTCGATGCCGGAGACCTTGTCGCTCCAGCGGTCGCGCGCCGTCAAGATCAGCACAGGCATCTTGCGACCGCCGCGCCGCCAGCGTTCGACCACGCTGATGCCGTCCATCTGCGGCAGGCCGATGTCGAGCACGACGGCGTCGTAGGGCTCGGTGTCGCCGAGGAAATGGCCTTCCTCGCCATCGAAGGCGCGGTCGACGACATAGCCGGCATCGACCAGCGCATCCGCTATCTGCCGGTTGAGATCCTTGTCATCCTCGACGACGAGTACGCGCATGCGGAGTTCGATACCTGTTGAAGAGCTAGGCAGATATAGGCCGATTCCAGCCGCTGGGAAACGGCAGGGTCAGTTCTGCGGAACGACGATTTCGGTACGGCGCGGGCGTTGTCCGTCCTTACCCGGGACAAGCACGACAATGACGCAGACCGGCTGGCCGCCGCGTGTCGACTGCGAGGCCTTGGCCAGCGTTCCGCCATTCTGTTCGGCTACCTGTTGGCCGATGGCATAACAATCGGACGCAGCCAATACGACCGGGCTCGACTGGTCGGGCGCGATGACCGGCATCGCCATCGCCTGCGACGCGAACAGCCCGGCAGCACAGAGCGCCAGTGTCGCGGTTCGGAAGTGGGAGCGAAGCGTTTTCATGTCCGGCGTTGTAACGCATCGGTGCTGAACGTGAAATGAACGGTGAACGCCATCAATAACATGCCCGCTACACCCCTGAAACGCGAGACAATCGATCGGAATCCGCCGCCCACCCGGCGAAACCCGAAGACGGCAGTCTAGATCAATTCCGGGAAAAGTGTGAAGCGGTTTTCCGTCCGGAATTGCGTCGAAACAAAGAGATAGAGTGTTCGGCGTTTCGTGAAACGTGAACCGCTCTGGACCCCATTCCGGCAACATTGACAGCGTCAGGCGCTTTCCTGCGTCAATGCACGAAAGCGCAGCATCCCATGGTGGACGAGGAGCTCCTCGTCGTAACGGGCCTCGGTGAATTCCAGCGACAGACGCGTCTGACCGCGAGGACCTATCACCAACACCGCGTCGGCGAGGCGAGCCTCGATGGCGTCCATTATGGCAAGCGTTTCGTCCTCGCCCTGGGCTTTCGACCAGACATGCAGCGTGATCAGCTGATCGTCGCTGTTCTCGGCACCCGTATCCCAGTCAAAGGCGCTGGTCTGGCCGCAAGTCACGTAGGGAAAGGCGGCATTGTCGGTTACCCGTTCGAGCAACCCAGCGCCACTCAGCAGCGCCGACAGCGGTGCATCGCTTTTGAGCCTCAAAAACAGTGCCTGCTGCAAATCGCCGGGCGCGGTCATCGTCCTTGTCCTCTTGCCAGTGCGGTGGCGACCGGTGCTGCCTTGCCAGATACAGCCATTCGCCGCACGCAGGCGGTGGCGATCATCGGAAGGAGGAATGCCGACGATCTCGAAAATACGAATTCGCCGACAGGCTCTTCAGCTGATGTCGCGCAGCCTAACGATGAAGCTGCGAAGCGCAAGCACCAGCACCGTGATGATGATCAAGATCACCGAAAGGGCTGCGATCGCAGGATCGATGTTGTCGCGCAGGCCCATCCACATCAGCCGTGGCAGCGTGATGGCATTGACCGAGGTGATGAACAGGGTGACGCCAATCTCTTCCCAGGAGAGCACGAAGGACAGCAACGCCGCGGTGACGATGCCGAACTTGATGTTGGGCATGATGACGCGCGTGGCGCGCTCCCATACCGTGGCGCCGAGGCCCCGCGCGGCGAGGTCGATGCGCCGGTCGAGCTGGCTGAGCGAGACCAGGATCAGCACGGTGGCGAAAGGCACCGTCATCACCGAATGCGCCATGGCGACGCCGAGCCAGGTGTCGTAGCCGAAGAAGGAGCTGACGCCGGAGATCGAGGTGAGCAGAAAATAGAGCGTCACCGCCGAGACCACCGGCGGCACCACCATCGGCAACAATACGAAGCCGACCAGAGCGGCTGTGAAGCGCGGCTGGAACATCCACACGCCGAGGCTGAAGCATAGCGCCAGCACGGTGGAGATGGCACTGCTGAGGATGCCTATCCGGATCGAGAGCAGGATGGACTGGAGCCAGCGCGGATCCTCGATCAGCGACCGGTAGTGGCGCAGCGACAGCTCGCCCGACGGCATCGCCAGCATGCGGCTCGGCGTCAGCGAGACCGGGATGACGGCCAGCAGCGGCAACAGCAGGAACAGCGCCACCAGCACGGCGAGGATCAGCGAGACGGGTCCAGGGCGATAAGTCGGCATCGCTACACCAGTTGCTTCGGTCTGACATAGCGGAACAGCAGCGCCATCAGCGCGCCCACGAACAGCACCAGCACGACGCTGATCGCCGCGCCCAGCCCCCAGTCAGGGCTCTGGAATATCCTGAGATAGATCAATTCGGCGATCATCACGCTGCGGCCGCCGCCAAGGATCGCCGGCGTGACGAAGAAGCCGAGCGAAAAGACGAAGACGATCAGCGCCGAGCCAATGATGCCGGAGCGCGTCATCGGCACGAATACCGTCCAGAAGGTGCGCATGCGGCTGGCGCCCAGCCCGCGCGCTGCGAGCAGCACGCGCTCGTCAAGGCTGCGCATGGCGGATGCCAGCGGAAAGACAGCGAAGGGAATGAGGAAGTGCGTCATACCGACGATGACGTCGAACTCGTTGCGCACCAGGGTCAACGGCTCGGAGACGAAGCCGATCGATTGCAGCCAAGTGTTGATCAGGCCGCGATTGGACAACAGCGCCACCCAGCCGAAAGCCCGCGTCAGCACCGAAATCCAGAACGGCACCAAGATACAGAATTCGGCAACGAGGCGCTGGGCCGGCGTGCCGCGCACCCAGACCACGGTGATGGCATAGGCAGCGGCGACCGAGCCGATGGTAACGATGGCGGCAATGCGCAGCGTGCGTATGAACACTGACTGCACGAGGCTATCGGTGAGCAACGCCCGATACTGGCCCAGCCCCGGCGTCGGCAGCGTGAAGCTCCATTTGACGACGCCGAGGAACGGCCAGGCATAGGCCAGCACGAGGAACAGGAGCAGCGGCGCCATCAACAGCGCCGCGCCCATCCTGTTGGAGAGAACGCCTCTCATATCAGGTCAATATCCCCGTCGGTCAGGCGGAGATTATCTTGGTGTATTCGTCGAGCGCGGCGCCGTAGTTCTTGGCATACCAATCCATGTCGAGCGCGATCTGCTTCTTCATGTTCTCGGGGTCGACCGGGTTGATACGCTTCTTGTCGGCCGGGATCAGCGCGTCGGTCGCCGGATTGGCCGGGCCCTGTCCGAGCTTGTCGAACATGACCAGCTGCTTTTGCGGGTCCTGTGCGCTGGCGATGAACTTCATCGCCGCGTCCTTGCCGCCGGGGTTGTTCTTGAGTACGGCAAGCGCACCGGGCGAGATCAGGCCCTGGTCCCAGATGAACTTGATCTTGCCGCCCGAATCCTGCTCGATCAGCGAGGCGCGGGTCGACCAGACGATGGCCATCGAAGCTTCACCGTTGAGCAGCACGCTCTGGCTCTCGGCGCCACCGCCCCAATAGGCGACGATGTTCTCCTTGAAAGCGGCGATCTTGTCATGCGCGCGCTTCAGGTCGAGCGGGTAGAGCGATGCCGGTGCGATGCCGTCGGCCAGCAGGGCGACTTCCCAGCTCGATACGCCCCATTTGTAGAGAGAACGCTTGCCGGGAAACTTCTTCACGTCGAAGAAATCGGCCATGCCGGTAGGTGCATTGCTGCCATATTTTTCGGAATCATACGCGATCACATAGGAGAAGAAATAGGTCGAGGCGGCATAGTCCCAGCCGAAGCCGGGGCGCATCTTCTTCTTGTCGACGATTGTGTAGTCGATCGGCTCGAGCATGCCTTGCGCACCGAGCGTGATGGCCGAGAACGGGTCGACGTCGACCAGGTCCCAGGTGGGCGCGCCGCTCTTGAACTGCGCCGCAATGGCGCCTTCGGTCGGGCCCGAGCCGTCCATCTTGACGGTGATGCCGGTATCCTTGGTGAAGGCCTGGCCGTAGGCGGCGTCGTAAGCCGTGATGGCGTCGCCGCCCCAGTTCACCAGCACCAGTTCTTTTGCCGCGGCAAAAGATCCGGTCGAGCGCAACAGCATCGGCGTGCCGGCCAGTGCGAGTGCCGCCAACTGCGTGAATTGCCGGCGAGAGATCTCACCGCGAACCGCCCTGGCGGACAGGCTCTCGATGGCTTCTTTCTTGGTATCTTTTGTCATGTCAGTTCCCCTTTTTTGTTGTTGATCATTTCCGGAAAGCCGGTGCGGCGGATATCAGGCCGCGCCAGCCGCTCATTGTCCTCCGTCCGGAAGGAGGAAACCTTTTTCCGCCGGCCACGTCAGCCAGACGGAATTGCCGTTGCTGAGTGCGGCGGCCGCGACTTCATTCGGCACCGAGACAGTCACTCTGGCACCCTGCCGCGTCGTCAGGTCGAGCTTGGTCGCGGCACCCATGTAGGTCGAGGCTATGGCGGTCGCGGCGATGCCGTTCTCGCCGACGGCCGCCTCGCGCGCAATCGACATATGTTCGGGCCGGACCGCGAGAATGGCGTCACCACGGACTTTCTCGGCCTTGCAGTGCATGTTGACGGCGCGATCCTCACAGAGTCCCGTCGAGCCATTGTCGGCCGGGCGTACCCCTTTGAGCGGCAGCATGTTGATCTCGCCGAGGAACTCGGCGACGAAGCGGTTGTCCGGCCTGTCATAGACCTCGTCCGGCGCGCCGACCTGCAGCAGCTTGCCGTGATTGAAGATGGCGACGCGCGACGACAACGCCAGCGCCTCGCTCTGGTCGTGGGTGACGAAGACGAAGGTGGTGCCGGTCTCCTGATGCAGCCGCTTCATCTCGGCCTGCATCTGGCCTCGCAGGCTCTTGTCCAGCGCCGAGAATGGCTCGTCGAGCAGGAGTACGCCGGGTTCGAACACCAAGGCGCGGGCGAGCGCCACGCGTTGCTGCTGGCCGCCGGAAAGCTGCGCCGGCAATTTCTTCTCGTGACCGATCAGGCCGACACGCTCGATCATTTCCCCGACCCGGCGCTTGACCTCGGCGGCTGACTTCTTGCGCACCTTGAGCGGGAAGGCGATGTTAGCCTCCACGCTCATATGCGGAAACAATGCATAGCCCTGGAACACCATGCCGGCGGCGCGCTGCTCGGCCGGACGATCGGTGATGTCGGTGCCGTCGCTGAAGAGCCTGCCCTCGGTCGGCTGTATGAAACCGGCCAAGATCATCAGGAAAGTGGTCTTGCCCGAGCCGGAGGGGCCGAGCAGCGTCAGGAACTCGCCACGGCCTATATTGAGCGTCAGATCGTCCAGCGCACGGAACGAGCCGAAGCTCTTGCCGATCCCGATTGCCTTGATCTCTGCGGCCCGGCCGGGTTGCTGCATTCTGCCTCTTCCTCAGTCCAAGATGAAATCGTAGGCAGGCCGGCGGCTCACCGCAACCGAATAGTTTTCGCCTGATCGGCAAATTTCATTCATCTATGGTGCGTTGCGAGATCGAACTCTCAATACGGCCGAACGCGGTTCTCCGACAGCTTCGACCTCAGCCATCCGCCAAACGCTTCCAGCACCGGGTGGCTCGCCTTGGCATGCTCGGACACCAGGAAATAGGAGCGCGGCGATTTGATCGCTATGTCGAAGGGTTTGACCAGCCGGCCCTCGCTCAGCGCCTTGCGGCTGGTCAGTTCGTCTCCCATGGCGATGCCCTGGCCGGCAATCGCCGCCGAGAAGACGAGGTTCATGTCGGAAAAAAAGATGCCGCCTTCGGTATCCGGGTTCTCGACCTTGGACAACGCCAGCCAGCGCGCCCAGTCCTCGGTATCGCCAAGGTGGAGGAGATTGGCGCGCAGGACATCGGCGGGCCTGGAAAAGCCACCGACCTTGTTGAGCAGCGTCGGGCTGCAGAGCGGCGTGAACGAGATTTCGCACAGCAGCTCGACCGCACGGTTCGGCCAGTTGCCGACACCGAAGGCGATGAAGGCGTCGGCCTCGGCGTTGCTGACGTCGTCGAGCCGCCTGGGCGTCAGTATATGCAGCGCCACATCCGGATACATCTGCCGGAACTCGGCGATATGGGTGCACAAAAACAGCGAGGCGAAGCCCGGCGTGCAACTGACGGCGAACGAACCGCCGACGCCAGTACCTGCATCGCGCGTCACCGCATCGCCGAGCACGGTCAGCGCCTTGCGCACGTCGCTGGCATAGCGTTGGCCGCGTGGCGTCAGGGCCACGCCCTTGCCGATGCGCTCCAGGAGGTCGAAGCCGAGATCGCGTTCGAGCAGGCGAAGTTGATGGCTCACCGCGCTGCGGGTCAGGTGCAGTTCGTCGGCGGCGCGCCAAACGCTGCCATGGCGGGCGAAACTGTCGAGGGCGCGCAGCGCCTGTGTGGAGGGAATTCTCAAGAGGTGAACCGAATTTGCATGAACCGGGAAAACATATCACTTTTTGGCGAGCCGCTTCACTGCTTTCTTCTCTCGCCATGGAGAAAGCGGTCACCACACCGGCGCAAGCGACCGCGCTTGCCTGCCTCGATGGCATCCAGCCATCGCTGTCGCAATGGACGCGCACGATTTTCGACTACGGCGAGACTGCCTGGCGTGAATATCAGTCGGCCGCCTGGTATGTGGCGCGGCTGAAGCATGAGGGCTTTTCGGTCGAGGAGGGCTCGGGCGGGATGCCGACCGCGTTTTGCGCCCACTGGACGAACGGCGCAGGCCCAACCATCGGCATGTATGCCGAGTACGACGCGGTGCCCGGAAACTGCCAGGACGCAGTGACGGTGAAGCAGGCACGCCCCGGTCTCGGTTTCGAAGCGGGCGGCCACACCGATCCGCATTCGGGATTGGGCATGGCGGGCCTCGGCGGTCTGCTCGCCACCAAGGCTGCGATGCAGCGACACGGCATTCCTGGCACGCTGCGCTTTACCGGTGAACCCGCGGAAAAGGTGCGCGGGTCGAAGCCTATTCACGCGGCCAAGGGCTATTATGACGGCCTCGCCGGCATGATCTCCTTCCATCCCTTCTACATGCTGCCGCTCTGCAACACGGCGCGCTGGGACACGCATTGCGGCGCGGCTTACGCCATGATCTACCGCTTCATCTGCGACGAGCCGGAGAGCTGGGTACTGGCGGGCGACGGCGCGCCGATCCCGCAGGCGCACTCGGCGGTCCGCGCGCCCGGCGCCAACGATGCGCTGATGACGATGTACATGGCCTCCAAGGCGCTACGTGACTCCATGCTGCCGCACCAGGGCGGCTGGTCGATCAGCGAGGCGATCCTGACTGCCGGCCAGGCCACCGCCGACAATCTGCCGGCCGGACTGGCGGAAATCCAGTACATGATCCGCGTGCCGACGCTTGCCATGGCCGAACAGGTCACCGCAGCGCTCGATCGTAATGCCGCCGCCGCCGCCGCGATCAGCGGCTGCCGCTACGAACGGCATTGGGTATCGAAGTCGCGGCCGGGGCTGGCCAACCACGCCATGGCCGAGATCGCCTATGAGGCTCTGTCGACGGTCGGCCCGCCCCAATGGGATGAAGCCGCGAAGGCGATCGCCCGCGAGATCCAGATCAATGCCGGCGGCGTGGCGACCGAAAACCCGTTCATCGACGAGCTGGAGCAACTGGTCGACCCCAAGCAAGCCGAGGCGATCCTGCGGCGTGACCTGCCGCCCTCGCAGGTGAATTCGACCTCGGACGACTACACGGACATGAGCTGGCACGCGCCGACGGCGCGCTTCTATGTCGCCCGTCCGGCGCTGCGCTCCACAAACGGTCGTGCCTATCCGGCCTGGGTGATGAATGCGCTGGGCGGCATTCCGGCGACGATCGATCCGATGGTCACCTGCGCGGCAAAAACGATCGCGTGCTCCGCCCTTCGCCTGCTGGAGGACAAGACGGCCCGCGATGCGGCGATGGCCGAATTCATTGCCCGAACCGCGGGCGGCATTGGCGGCTCGAACTGGATCGCGCCGCTCTGCGACTACGAACCGCCGATCGGTTTTCGCTGGCCGGAATATGTCACCACGCCGCGCGGCCGCGACTGGTGGATCCCAAGCAACCAATCCCCCCAAACCGCCTCACGAGGAGAACTCCATGACCGTTCATGACCGCATCGTCGCCGAGCCGTTTTCGCTGCAGCGCCGCAATCCGGCCGGCGGCACCAAGCCATTGACCGCCTGGGGTTTTGCCAATGAAACCGACGTGCTCACTGATGTGCTGCTCGGCTCGCCCAATTTCCTGCGCCATCTGTCGACCAGCTCGCTGTCGCGCAAGCACCTGCGCGAGGCGCCCTGCAACGTCCAGATCGCGCAGGCGCAGCACAAGGACCTTGTCGCCGCCTATGAGCATTTCGGTGTCAATATCCACTGGCACGAGCCAACGCCGGAGCTGCCGATGCAGGTCTATTCCCGTGATTCCAGCGTCATGACGCCTTATGGCGCTGTGATCACCGCCATGGCCAACTGGTGGCGGCGCGGCGAGAACTACGCCGCGATCCGTACCTACGAAAAACTCGGCATTCCAATCTATGACATGGTTACCGCTGGCACGTTCGAAGGCGGCGACTTCAACGTCATCGAGGATGGCGTGGTGCTGATCGGCTGCGGCGGCGCCCGCACCCAGGAAGAAGGCGCGCGCCAGGTGCAGGGCTGGTTCGAGAAGGAGGGCTGGGAGACCCGTATCGCCTTCATCGACGAATACTACGTTCACATCGACCTGATGGTGGTGCCGATCGCCGAAAAACTGACCGCCGTCTGCCTCGCCTGCACCGAGCCCGGCATCGTCGACTGGCTGAAGGGCAAGGGCCACGAGATCATCGACGTGCCGTTCCAGGACACGATGGCGCTCGGCTGCAATTTCATGTCGCTCGGCAAGGACAGGGTGATCGCGCCGACCTCCAGCCAGACGCTCATCGGCCAGCTCAAGGCGCGCGGGTTCGAGGTCGCAGCGGTCGACATGAGCGAAATCTCCAAGACCGGCGGCGGCATTCATTGCATGGCGCAGGCGCTGAAGCGCGAAGCGGCATAAGGGACCGCCGCTCTCGCCGGCATCGAAACGGCGAGCGCGGCGCCTGCCATGGATGGTCCTCGGCTCCCGTCCGGCGCGTTGTCCGATTTTTCACGGGATGGACAACGCCCGGGATCGGTTTTACGAGTCGGCCCAACCAGCGGAGTTGTTCGCGTCCCCGATGAACAAGATCGATACCCACAACAGCAAGGGCAGCGACGAGCGATCGACCGCCACCAGCCTCTTGCGGCTCGGCACCCGGTTGAAGCTCTCCCGGCAGACGCGTGGGCTGACCTTGAAGGCGCTCGCCGCCGCCGCGAACTGCTCTGAAAGCCTGCTTTCCAAAGTCGAAAACGGCAAAGTCTCGCCCTCGCTTCCCATGCTTCACCGGCTTGTCGAGGTGCTCGGTACGAACATCGGCTGGATGTTCGAGGAGGCCGATGGCGAGGAAGGCATCGTCTTTCGGGCTGGAGCGCGGCCGTTGATCGCACTAGATCCGCTTCGGCGCGGCGAAGGCATCTCGCTGGAGCGTGTCATTCCTTATTCGCCAGGCCATCTTCTGCAGTGCAACATCCATCATATCGAGGCGGGCGGTGAAAGCGCCGGCCCGATCCAGCATGCCGGCGAGGAAGTCGGCTATCTCCTGGAAGGCGCCATCGAACTGATGGTCGGTGAAAAGACGTTTCGCCTGTCCGCCGGCGATTCCTTCGTTTTCAACTCCGAACTGCCGCACTGGTACCGCAATGTCGGCGATGAGCGCGCCAGCATTTTCTGGGTGAACACGCCGGCGACATTCTGATCCGCCGCGCTCCATTTCCTTTCGTTGACACTAATTCAAGTCACTTGACAATAAATCAAGCATCTTGAATTATGGCTGTGCGCCAAGGCGCCAGGTGAGCCCGATCAAGGGCCTTTCGCAAAAACCAAGGGGAACCGGAATGCGTCTTACCAAGATACTTTCAGGCTGCGTCGCAGCCATCGCCATGACCCTCGCGCTTGGCTCTGTTTCCGCCATGGCCGAGACCTATGCGCTGGTGACCATCAACCAGCAGGCTCTGTTCTTCAACCAGATCAATGACGGTGCGACAGCTGCGGCAAAAGCTGCCGGCGTCGACCTCGTCATCTTCAACGCCAACAATGTGCCGAGCGCGCAGAACGACGCGATCGAGAACTACATCACCCAGAAGGTCGACGGCATCATTCTCGTCGCCATCGATGTCAACGGTGTGAAGCCGGCAATCACCGCGGCCAAGGCCGCCGGCATTCCCGTCATCGCCATCGACGCGCAGATCCCGAATGGCGACAACGTCGCCTTCGTCGGTGTCGACAACACCAAGGCCGGTGAGGATATCGGCAAGTTCTATGCCGAATACGTCAAGGCCAAGCTGAACGGAACCGCCAAGATCGGCGTCGTCGGCGCGCTCAATTCGTTCATCCAGAACCAGCGCCTCGACGGCTTCAAGAAGGCCGTCACCGACAGCGGCCAGAAGGTCACCTTCCTCGACACCGTCGATGGTCAGAACGTGCAGGACGTAGCACTTTCCGCCTCCGAAAACCTGATGACCGCCAATTCCGACATGACGACGCTTTACGCGACCGGCGAGCCGGCGCTGCTCGGCGCGGTTTCCGCCGTCACCAGCCAGGCTCGCACCGGCGACGTCAAGGTGTTCGGCTGGGACCTGACCAAGTCGGCTGTGCAAGGTCTCGAAGAGGGCTGGGTGGTCGCCGTCGTCCAGCAGGATCCGGCCGGTGAAGGCAAGGCTGCCATCGAAGCCTTCGTCAAGCTCAAGAAGGGCGAGAAGATCGAGCCGATCATCAATGTTCCGATCACCATCGTGACCAAGGAAAATGTCGGCCAGTTCAAGGACATGTTCAAGTAAGATCCTCCCCGGACAGCCGGGCTGCGCATCGACCTCACGGATTGCGTGCGCAGCCCGGCAGCCTATCATTCGAACATGCCGCGCAGAGAACTGGAACCATGATGAGCGATGGCGAGACCTACCGCGTCAGGATGACCGGTATTTCCAAACGATACGGCCCTATCCAGACGCTGGACGATGTCTCACTGAACCTGAAGCCTGGCGAGGTGCTCGGTCTGGTCGGCGACAATGGCGCCGGCAAATCCACCCTGAGCAAGGTTCTGTCCGGCGCGGTCATTCCGGATTCCGGCACGATCGAGATCGATGGCAGACCTGTATCCTTTTCGTCACCGGCCGATGCCCGCGCCGCACGGGTGGAGATGGTCTACCAGGACCTTTCGCTCTGCGACACGGTGGATGTGGCGGGCAACCTCTTCCTCGGCCGCGAACCGCGCCGCCACGTTCTCGGCGTTCCCTTTCTCGACAACAAGCGCATGCATGACGAGACCCGCGAAATGCTCGACCGGCTCGGCATCGTCATCGCCGACACGACGCTCAAGGTCGAAAACCTCTCCGGCGGGCAGCGCCAGTCGATCGCCATTGGTCGCGCCGCTTCCTTCGACCCGTCGGTGCTGATCATGGACGAGCCGACAGCCGCCCTTGCGGTGGCGGAAGTCGAGGCGGTCCTGGAACTCATCCGCGCCGTCAGCGCCCGTGGTGTCAGCGTTATCCTCATCACCCATCGGCTGCAGGACCTGTTCCTGGTCTGTGACCGCATCCAGGTCATGTATGAGGGCCGCAACGTCGCCGAACGAAAGATCGGCGACACCAGCATCGAGGAGGTCGTCAACCTGATCGTCGGCCGGAAATTCATGGCCCGTTCGGCCCGCGCCAGCCGCGACGAGGAGGTACAGCCATGAACGTCACCTCCGCCGATGTTGGCGCCCCGCCGGCCAAGCGCGCCCACAACAGCACTTGGAGGGATGTGGCGATAGCCAATGGCAGCGTCGTATCCATTGCGCTGTTCTTCATCGTCGTCTGCGTGGTCTTCTCGCTGATCACCGGCTCCTTCCTGACGACGCCCAACCTGCTCAACATCGTGCGCCAGTCAGCGCCGCTGCTGATCGTCGCGGCAGCGATGACCTTCGTCATCACCACCGGCGGCATCGATCTTTCGGTCGGTTCGGTGCTGGCCCTGACGGCGACACTGTCGGCCGTCTTGCTTCAGGCTGGCCTGCCATGGCCGCTCGTCATCATCGCCATGCTGGCGCTCGGCGCGGCGATCGGCGCCTTGCAGGGCTTCTTCATTGCCTATGAGCGGATACCGGCTTTCATCGTCACGCTCGCCGGGCTCTCGGTCATTCGCGGGGTGGCGCTGCTGATCACCGGCGGCTACTCGATCCCGGTCGAGCCGACGAGTTTCTTCGTCAACATCGGCAGGGCCTGGTTTCTCGGTGTTCCCGTACCCGCACTGCTCGCCCTTGTCGTCCTGATCGTCGCCTATCTCGCCTTCAACCAGACGCCGTTCGGCCGCTACGTCACCGGCATCGGGGCCAATGCCGAAGCCGTGCGCCGCGCCGGCGTCGATACACGCTTCACGACGCTCTTCGTCTATGTCCTGTCGGGCACGGCGGCGGCGGCGGCCGGTATTGTTCTTGCCGCCCGGCTGGGTTCCGGCTCGTCGAATTCCGGCCAGGGTTTCGAACTCGATGTCATCGCCGCCGTAGTGCTTGGCGGCACCAGCCTGTTCGGCGGGCGCGGTACGATCATCGGCACGGTGCTCGGTGCGTTGACCGTCGCGGTCATCGGCAACGGCCTGATCCTCGCGCACATGTCGCCCTTCCTGACGCCGATCGTCACCGGCACAATCATCCTCGTCGCCATCTGGCTGAATTTCCGCCTGTTCAAGGGCGCCACGCGGAGCCGCTGACATGGATCACCTGTTCGACAACACGCCGAAACAACGGGTGCCGATCGGCGTTGGCTCTGGCACCGTGATCACGGTTACCGGCCCGGTCGCGATCGCCGACATGGGCGTGACGCTGATGCACGAGCATATCCTGCTGGATGGCGCGACATCGTGGAAATGCCCATGCCATCCCGACGAGAAGAAGATCGCCGAACAGCCGGTCAGCATGGAGATCATCGGCGAGCTGCGGATGAATCCCTACATGAACCGCGATAACGTCTCGCTCGACGACAGCGACCTGGCGCTTTCGGAACTGGCGAAGTACCGGGCGCTCGGCGGCCATACCGTGGTCGACGCCACCAATATCGGTATTGGCCGCGATCCGGTGAAGCTGGCTCGCATCGCCCGCGCCTCCGGACTGCGCATAGTCATGGGAACAGGCTTTTACTTGCAGCACACCCACCCCGAATGGCTGAAGGCGATGGACGTCGACGACGTCACCGAATTCCTCGTCAATGATGTCGGCGGCGGGTCGACACAGCCCGAAATCATGGCCGGCATCATCGGCGAGGTCGGCGTCAGCAAGGACTTTACCGACGAGGAGCGCAAGTCGCTGCGGGCTTCGGCCCGCGCCGCCAAGATCACCGGCGTGCCGCTGACCATCCATCTGCCGGGTTGGGAACGGCTGGCGCATGACGTGCTTGATGTGGTGGAGGCTGAAGGCGCCGATCTCAGGCATACGGTGCTTTGCCACATGAATCCGAGCCACAACGATCTCGCCTACCAGAAAAGCCTCGCCGCGCGCGGCGCTTTTCTGGAATACGACATGATCGGCATGGATTTCTATTATGCCGACCAGGACGCGCAGTCGCCTTCCGACGAGCAGAATGCGCAGGCGATCCGCTCGCTGATCGACATGGGGCTGGTCGACCGGATTCTGCTGTCGCAGGACGTCTTTCTCAAGATCATGCTGACGCGTTTTGGCGGCTTCGGCTACAGCTTCATCCTCAAGCATTTCGTGCCGAGGCTGAGACGCCATGGCGTCGAGCAGTCGGCAATCGACCGCATGCTCATCGACAATCCAATGACCGTGTTCGGCGAAGGCCCCTGAGCCGCGGCTCCAAGCAACAAGGGAATATACATGTCCAGGAAGAAGGTTCTTCTCGCAGGCGAGTCCTGGGTCTCGACCGCGACCCATATCAAAGGCTTCGACCAGTTTCCGACCGTGACCTATCACACCGGCGCCGATGAACTGCTGACAGCGCTGAAGGATGGTCCGTTCGACGTCACCTTCATGCCGGCGCATGAGGCACAGCGAAATTTCCCGCAGACGATGGAAACGCTTTCGGCCTATGACGCGGTCGTACTTTCCGATCTTGGCGCCAACACGCTGTTGCTTCACCCCGACACCTGGATCCATTCCAAACCAACACCGAACCGGCTGCGCCTGCTGCGCGACTATGTCGGCAATGGCGGCGGCCTGTTGATGTTCGGCGGCTATTACAGTTTCCAGGGCATCAATGGCGGCGCGCGCTATCACAAGACGCCCGTCGAGGAGGTTCTACCGGTCACCTGCCTGCCGGTGGACGACCGCGTCGAGGTTCCCGAAGGCTATGCGCCAGTCGTTGTCGGCCCGCAGACCCATCCGATCCTCAAGGGCATCGGGAAGGATTGGCCAATCCTGCTCGGCTTCAACGAGGTCGCCGTCAAGGACGGCGCGGAGGTTCTCGCCACGGTGTCGTCCGACTACCGTTCCCTGCCACTGCTGGTTACCGGCAAATATGGCAAGGGCCGTACCGTTGCCTGGACTTCGGATGTCGGCCCGCACTGGCTGCCGCCGGGCTTCATCGCCTGGAATGGCTACAAGACGCTGTTCGAACAGATGCTGGGCTGGGCAACGGCCAGGGATTAGCCATGCGCGTCCATGTCGTCGGCAATGTCTGCGTCGATACGACGTTTCGGCTGGACCGGTTTCCGCGGCCTGGCGAGACGCTGAGCGCATCGGAACATGGCGACGGACTTGGCGGCAAGGGGGCGAACCAGGCGGTGGCCGCCGCGCGTACGGGAGCCGACGTCCGCTTCCATGCGGCGATCGGCAACGATGCCGCCGGAGCATGGATAAGCGAGCAGTTGCGCCGCGATCTCGATGCCAGCCATCTGACGATGCTGGCGCTGCCCAGCGACCGGTCGACGATCCTGGTCGATGTGCGGGGCGAGAACCTCATCGTCACCGGCGCCAGTTGCGCCGCCGCCTTCGATCCCGTGGCTGACGGCGGCTTCATCCGATCGGTCGAGCACGGCGATATCTTGATGATGCAGGGCAACCTTGGTGCGGATGTGACGGCGGCTTGCCTCAGGGCGGGGTGCGATGCGGGAGCCGTTACTATCTTCAATCCCAGCCCGCTTGTTGCCAGCCGTGCACCCAGTTTGAGCGCCGTCGGCCTTGCAATCGTCAATGCGGGCGAAGCGGAGCAATTGACCGGAGCCAGCGACCCTGCCGCGGCAACCCGCGAATTGATCCGCCGGGGCGCCGACACCGCGATCGTGACGCTTGGCGCGGGTGGCTGTCTGGTGGCCGATGGCGAAGGACGGATCGACCGGTTCGCGGCGCCGAGCGTGGCCGTGCTAGACACCAGCGGCGCGGGCGATGTCTTTTGCGGCTGCCTCGCCGGCTGCCTTGCAGGCGGCATGGACCTCGCCACGGCGGTGCGGATCGCGGTACGCGCCGCGGCGATCTCGGTCGGACGCGCCGGAACGCTCGAATCCTGCCCCGACAGACGCGAGATGAAAATACTCATGGAAACGACGGAAGCGGAAACCGCATGACAAAATCCACAAAATCCATCGGTTCCAAACAGGTCGCCAATGACGCGCTGCGGTCGATCTTCGGCAGAAGCAAAGTGGTGATCGGCGTCGTTCACCTGGCACCCCTGCCAGGCGCGCCACGCTACGATGGCGAGGCGGTCGAGGCCATCTACCAGCGGGGCCTCGACGACGCCAAAGCCTATCTCGATGGCGGTTGCGACGGCGTGATCGTCGAAAACCACGGCGACGTGCCGTTCGCCAAGCCGGACGACATCGGGCCCGAAACCTCCGCCTATATGTCCGTCGTCTCCGATCGGATCCGCAGGGAACTCGGCCGGCCGATCGGCATCAACGTACTCGCCAATGCCTCCATTCCCGCGCTGTCGATCGCCAGTGCCTCCGGCGCGGCCTTTGTCCGCGTCAATCAATGGGCCAATGCCTATGTCGCCAATGAGGGCTTTATCGAAGGCGAAGCGGCGCGCGCCATGCGTTTCCGCGCCAGACTTCGGGCCAACGGCATCCGCATCTTCGCCGATGCGCATGTCAAGCACGGTGCCCATGCGATCGTCGCCGACCGGCCGGTCGAGGAACAGGTCAAGGACCTGGTCTTCTTCGACGCCGACGCGGTGATCGCCACCGGCCAACGCACCGGCCATGCCGCCGACCTCGGCTACATCAGGATGATCAAGGACGCCGCTGGACTGCCGACGCTTGTCGGCAGCGGCGTGACGCCCGAAAACGCCAACGATATCCTCGACATCGTCGACGGCGTCATTGTCGCCAGTTCGCTGAAACATGATGGCGTCTGGTGGAACCAGGTCGATAGGCAGCGGGTAAACGCCTTCATCCGCGGTCTCAAGCGGTGACTTTGGTGCCGGAGATCGACGGCGAGCGGCTGCTCGGACGGCTCGACGCGTTCGCCCGGATCGGCGCGACTCCCGCCGGGGGCGTCAACCGGCAGGCGTTCAGTGCGGAGGACCGCGGCGCACGGCGCCTGCTGGCGGAACTCGCGAAGGAGCGCGGCTTCGCCGTTTTTCAGGATGGCATCGCGAACCTCTTCATCCGCCGCGATGGCGTGGATGCCAGGCTGCCGCCGCTGTTGATCGGCAGTCATCTCGACAGCCAGCCGACCGGCGGACGCTTCGACGGTGCGCTCGGTACGCTTTCCGCCTTCGAGGCGTTGGAGGCGCTGGAGGACGCGCAGGCCGAAACCCGAATGCCAATCGAGGTCGTTGCCTGGGCCAATGAAGAGGGCAGCCGCTTCGCGCCGGGTGCGATGGGCTCCATGGCCTTCGCCGGCACCGACGTCGCCGCATGGAAATCGATAGTCGGTAGCGACGGCGCGTGCCTCGGGACGGAGATCGAGGCAACGATCGCTGCCTTGCCGGAGGCGGGCCTTCGTCCGCTCGGCATGTCGATATCAGGCTATATCGAGCTGCATATCGAACAGGGACCGTCCCTGGAACAGGAGCGATTGCCGATCGGTGTCGTCACCGCCGTTCAGGGCACGCGCTGGCTGGAAGTTTCCATTGAGGGCGCTGCGGGTCACGCCGGTACGACCGCCCTCGCCTACCGCAGGGATCCGATGGTCGCCGCCGTTGCCGCAATGCACAGGCTGCAGACGACTATCATGCCGCTCGATAGCCGCGCGCGGTTCACGGTGGGCCGGGTAGCCGCTCAGCCGGGATCGATCAACGCCATACCGCAATCCGTGATCTTCACCGTCGACATCAGGCATCCGCAGCCGGAGCGGCTCGAGGCCATCGAGGCCGAGGTGCGCCAGGTCTGCGCGGCGGAGGCAGGAGCCCAGTATTGCTCGGCAGTGATCAGACGGTCGTTCGACATGCCGGGGGCGGCATTCTCTCCCGACATGGTGAAAATAGTCGAGGAGGCAGTCCGTTCGCTGCGGCTACCGCACAAGCAGATAATATCGGGCGCATTCCATGACGCGCTGTTCCTCTCTCGGGTGACGCCCGCCGCGATGATTTTCGTGCCCTGCCGTGACGGGCTTAGCCACAACGAAGCGGAATATGTAGAGCCCGCCCACGCGGTCATCGGCGCGCGGGTTCTGCTGCAGGCAGCAATCGCGGCGGCCTCGCCGCGATGATCGTTTGAAGCACTGCCTTCTGGCAGGATGATCGCTCCGACCTTGGGCCAGCCAGATCAAGACGCGCGGCTTCGAGGCGGCGGCGGTCGCCATCCATGCCTGCCCCCGCCCTTTGCGCCAACAAACCGTGCGCTGTGCCCTGGCCGCCCTTGTGAGTGCCCGCAAAATGGATGAATAGTCGGGGCGGAGCGCTGCCCTGAAATTGTCTGCTTGCGGTTTTCAGGTCATGCCACAGCCGAGCCGGGTTTTTGAATGGTCAGCCCTGAACCGCGCAAGAGAAGAGGTCCGATCGCCTCCCGCCTGCTGGCGCTGGATGCCTGGATCGATTCCTCGCTCTACGAGATCGGCTTCAAGGCGCGCCAGTTCTGGGAAGCGGCGACGATCTTCTCCCGGCACTTCCGCTTCACCGGCTGGCGTCGCGGCATCATCGAACTGCTGAGCGAAGGCTTTACGCTGGGTGCCGGCGGTATCGTGGTGATGCTGGCATTGGCCATTCCGGCCTTCCAGGATACGGCAGGCGACTGGCGCGCGCAGGGCGACTTCGCCGTCACTTTCCTCGATCGCTATGGCAACGAGATAGGCCAACGCGGCATCATCCAACGCGACTCGGTGCCGGTCGACGAGATGCCTGATCATGTCATCAAGGCGGTGCTCGCCACTGAAGATCGCCGTTTCTTCGATCACTACGGCATCGACGTGCTGGGCCTTTCGCGCGCAATCTTCGAGAATGTGCGGGCGAACTCCGTCGTCCAGGGCGGCTCCAGCATCACCCAGCAACTGGCCAAGAACCTGTTCCTCACCAATGAGCGCACGTTCGAACGCAAGATCAAGGAAGCCTTCCTGTCGCTGTGGCTCGAGGCCAATCTGTCGAAGAAGGAGATCCTGCAGCTCTATCTCGATCGCGCCTATATGGGCGGCGGCACGTTCGGCATCGAGGCGGCCGCCGACTTCTATTTCGGCAAGAGCGTCAAGGACCTGAACCTTGCCGAGGCGGCGATGCTTGCCGGCCTGTTCAAGGCGCCGACCAAATACGCTCCCCACATCAACCTGCCGGCGGCGCGCGCGCGCGCCAATGTGGTGCTGTCCAATCTTGTCGATTCCGGTTTCATGACCGAGGGCCAGGTGCTGCAAGCAAGATTGCACCCAGCCGATGTGGTCGACCGCGGCGAGCAGAAAAGCCCCGATTACTTTCTCGATTGGGCCTTCGACGAGGTCAAGAAAATTGCCAAACCCGGGCAGCATTCACTGGTTGCCCACACCACTTTCGACGCCAACATCCAGAAGGCGGCGGAGGAGTCGGTGGAATTCCATCTGCGCCAGTTCGGCAAGGAATACAATGTCACCGAAGGCGCTGTCGTCGTCATCGAGACGAACGGCGCGGTGCGGGCCATCGTCGGCGGCCGCGACTACGGCACCAGCCAGTTCAACCGCGCCACCAAGGCGTTGCGCCAGACCGGCTCGTCGTTCAAGCCCTATGTCTACGCAACCGCGATGGAACACGGCTTCACACCGAACTCGGTCATTTCGGGTGGTCCGATCAGCTGGGGCGCCTGGTCGCCGCACAATTACAGTGGCGGATCGGCCGGCAACGTCACGCTGCTGATGGCGATGGCCAAATCGATCAACACCGTGCCGGTTCGGCTGGCCAAGGATTACCTCGGCATTCCCCCGATCAAGGCGATGGCGGAATCGTTTGGCGTGGAATCGCCACTCGAGGGGCACAAGACCATGGTGCTCGGCACCTCGGGCATGACGGTGATGGATCAGGCGACGGGCTACAGCGTGTTCGCCCAGAACGGCTTCGTCGGCTCCCGGCACGGCATTGCGCAACTCGTCACCCGCACCGGCGAAGTGGTCTACGATTTCGCCAAGGACGCGCCACCGCCGCACCGCGTCCTGTCCGAGCAAGCGCTGAAATCGATGAACACGATGCTGGCGGCGGTGCCGGCGATAGGCACGGCGAGACGCGCCCAGTTGCCCAATATCGTCGTGGCCGGCAAGACCGGCACGACACAATCCTACCGCGATGCCTGGTTTGTCGGCTTCACCGGCAACTACACCGCGGCCGTGTGGCTGGGCAATGACGATTTCACCCCGACCAAGAAGATGACGGGCGGCTCGCTGCCGGCGATGGTGTGGCAGCGCCTGATGGTCTACGCACACCAGAATATCGACCTGAAGCCGATCCCCGGGATCGACAAACCCTTTGTCGACGAGGAGATCGCGGCCAAGGCCGCGGACGCGCAGAACAAGAACGACGAGCAGGCCGCGACCGATGCCGCCGCCGAACGGCCGGCGGTACTGTCGGGCCGGACCACGCAGACTTTGAGGGACATGACCAAGCTGTTCCTGTCGGCACCTGCCATAGATCCACCAGCATCGCCCGAGACGCTGTCGGCGCTGTGATTCTTTCTGAGTGGCTTAAGCGGGCAAATCCGGTCGGCCCGCTTGCCACGAGGCACCACGCCGCGATATCCCCGAGCGGCAATTCTTCATGTACCGGCCCCTTCATGCTCAAGAATGCCTTCCTGACGCTGCTTTCGCTTGCCATAGCCATTGGCGGCGGCGGCGCCAGCGTCTGGTATGCACTGAAAATCCAGGATGGCGTCGGCGCGATCAGGATCGGCCAATGGACCGCCTTTCCCGATATCGGCACACCGGCCGCGGACCCCTATTCCAAGGCTCGCGTGGCGCGCGAGGGCGTGCTTGCGCTCGGCCGCGCCGAAGGGCTGTCCTTCGTCGCCGAAAATGACGCTGCCGGCGACCAGCTCAAGCGCGAATGCACCTACACGATCGAGGGCGGATTTCCGACCGCCCGGTTCTGGACGCTTTACGCCGCCGATCAATCGCTTGGCGTGGTCGAAACCGGCAAATCGCGGCTTGCCGCGCTTCAATCCTATGAGGTGCTGCGCCAATCCGACAATTCGGTGATCATTTCCGTCGGCCATCACCCGATGCCCGGCAACTGGCTTTTGACCGACGGCTTCGGCAGGATGTATTTCGTGCTGACATTCTACGACACACCGATCGCCAGCAGCACCGGCCTGTCCGATGTTTCGCTGCCCAGGATCGCGAAGGTCGGCTGCGATGCGTAGTTTCAACGCCGCGATGCGCAGGCTTCTGCATGCCGTCCTGCTCGGCCTCATCGGCGCCGGCATCGTGCATATCGTCGTCCTGCTTCTTGTGCCTGAATTTTCAGAACGCGACGCCTGGTCGCGGCTGTCCATGGTCTCGGATCTCTATCGGATGAACCGGCTCGATGCCGAGGCCGGCGGCGCGCCGGTGGTGAAATCGGTCGACCCGCTGTTCTACGCCACTGCCTGCCGCTTCGACCTGGACGAGGGAATGGTCCGGATCAAAGCGCCGGGAAACGTGCCGTTCTGGTCGGTATCGGTCTATGACCGCGGCGGCCACAACATCTATTCCTTCAACGATCGCACGGCGACCGGCGGCGTGCTGGATGCCGTGGTGTTGACGCCGGCGCAGATGATCGACGTGCGCAAGGATCTTCCCGAGGATCTGCAAGGTGCGATCTTCGTCGAAGCGCCGATCGACGAAGGTATTTTCGTTATCCGCAGCTTCGTGCCGGACGACAGCTGGAAGCCTATCGTGTCGCGCTTTCTCGATCAGAGTTCCTGCGAGCTGCAGGATTTCTAACGGTCGGTGGCGCAATTCCGGACGGAAACCGCCGCGCACTTTTCCTGGAATTGCTTCAGTGATGCGGCATCGGCGTTCGTGGCGATCCCGGCTTGTCGGGCCCGGCGGGCCGCGCTTCGCCGGTGTTGGACCGCTCGTACCGGATGCCGGGAAAGATGATCACCGCCGCCGGTATTTCGGTCGCTTGCTTTGCCCGATTGCTCGGTGCCGTTCTCGGCACGAAAGACAGTACCATGCCCATGGTTCGCGCATTCCTCTCGGTTTCCCCGGAGCACAACGCAACGCCTCCAAATATCATTAAGGCCGGCAGAGGGTTAACGGAGCGCTAACGGATCGTCGCTAACTTGATCTTTGTTCTGAGGTCAGGGCGTTCTGGCCTGAGGCAATCGCGAAACCGACATGGTCCCGGTCAAGCGTAATCAAGTGTGTGTCTGTTATCGGGCGTATCCTTCGTGTCATCTTCGGACTTCAGGCAAATCGCGGCACGGACGGAATCGGGAAAGGCCGAAAGGCTGTTTCGCGCCTCGGTGTCGGCGTTCTGCTCGCTCACCCGTCCGTCGCGCCGTGAGATCGGCCAGCTTGAGGACCTGACGCTGCCGCTGTTCGACCATGTATCCGTCGAATCGCGACGCTATGTGGCAGCCGCGCTTTCGGAATGTGAATATGCGCCTGCCGCGCTGGTGCGCCGTCTCTGCGAGGAACCGGTCGACATTGCCGCGCCGCTGCTCATCCGCTCGCGCGCGGTCAGCGATATCGACCTGATTGCGTTGATTGGCCGGCATGGGCTGCCGCACGCGCGCGCCATCGCGCGCCGCAAGGATTTGAACCCGACCATCGCCGATCTGATCAGGGCACTCGAAAGGCCGACCCTGGTGCGGGTGCGGGACCCGCAGACGGAGAACCCCGCGGAACAAGCCATCGCACCCGGCAAGGCAGAAGCGGCCGCAAGCAGCACCACAAAGCAACAGGCGCCCGGCATTGCCGCCGAAGACGCGCGGCACAGACTGCGTTCCATGATGCGCACCGGCGATCAAGCGTTGGCGGCGAAGGTCGATGCGTTCTCCGGCGCGGACATCTACGTCAAACTGCGCGAGACAGCGCTGACGGGAAACGCAGCGTTCTTCCAGACGGCGCTCGCGGACGTCCTCGACATCGATTTTTCGACCGCGCGATCATTGGTCGCCAGCCAGAACTATGCCTCGCTGCTTGCGGCGCTACGGTCGCTCGACCTGAGCGAGGACCGGGCGTTCCTGATCACGGTTGCCGTCTATCCCGGCCAGTTTCCACACCCGCAGGCGATCCGCACCTTCCTCGACCGCTACCGTCTGCTGCACCGCGATGTGGCCCTGGAGAGGGTGCGGGGATGGAAAGCCGAGCCCGCGCCCACGCCGGTTAGCGAAGCCGCGGCCGCGAACAGCGATAGCAGCAAGGCATCGACCGGCGACGATACCGCCCGCCTCAGGGCGTCTTCACGGAAATAAGCTCCTCGACGGGAACGGTGCCGGCCTCGATCTCGACCACCCAGATGTCGGGATCGAACTTCTTTTCCCTCTCCAGTCGCGCGTCCAGGACGGCGGGGTCATCGCCGGCGGCGAGAAGGCTGAAGAAGCGGTCGTCGGGCTTGGCCGAATCATAGCTTGTCTGCGGCGCCGGTCCGTAGAGGGCCATTTCGCCCAGCCTGCCTCGCGCCAGAACGAAAACAGCACCGGCTTCTGTCGCGCCGCGCTTGACCACGGCGGCAAATCCGCTGGCGCCGAAAACCCGTCGCAACAGGGCTGAAACCCACAGGTCCGTGGTAACGCGCATGACAAAACTCCGGAAAGCGTGCGGGCTATCTACCGATATTTCCGCCGCCCGGCGAGGCGTCGTTTTCAGCCGTCAGTTAGTCAGGCCGATCTCCCGCATCTTGACGTAGACGATCTCATCGGGCTCGCCGGTCTGCGGTAGGCCGAACAGGGACTGGAATTCCTTGATCGCTGCCTTGGTGCGGGCGCCGACGACGCCGTCCAGTTGCATGTCGTCATTGCCGAACGCCTTGAGTCCGGCCTGTATCTTGACGATGCGGGGATCGGGTCCCTCGGGTGCCGCGCCTGTCTGCAGGGACACCGGAACCGCCGGCGATATTTCGGGACGAGCCTGCGGCTTCGGCACGGCGGCCGTCTTCGGCGTTGCGCCGAGCTGATCCAGCAGGAGTGCATCGATATCCCCGGAAGCGTCGAGGCCGACCTTCTGCTGATAGGCCTGTATGGCCTTGCGCGTGTTGGGGCCCGAAATGCCGTCGACCGTGCCGGCGTAGAAATCGAGGTCCTTCAAAATGCCTTGCACCTGCTCGACCACCGGATCGCCCTTGATCGGTGCCGGCGCTGCATTCGGCCGCACGATGTTGAACGTCGTCTCAGGCTCGTCAGCGGCAGCGTGCGGGAAACCCTGGAAGCTGCGGGTGACGAAAAACGCCCCGGCATGCGGGAAAGGCTGATACCAAAGCGCATTCGCCGAGACATAGAACAGCGTCACCAGAAAGGCCGTCGACCCACCCACCAGGACAGGATTGCGCGAAATCATGCCGCCGACGGCGACGGCTCCGTCCTGAAAGGTACTACGGCGCTTGACCGCCTTACGCTGTTTTGCGGAGCGAGCCATTTCCGTCCCCTTTCGCCCTCGTCAACGGCATCGGCAGCACCCCTGCCTGGCTGGCCGGGCGCCCCTTCGGCCCATTGACCGGCAGACTGATGGTCACCGTGGTGCCCTCGCCCGGCATGCTTTCGATCGTCATGGTGCCTTCGTGCAACGCCACAAGGCCCTTCACCAATGAAAGGCCGAGACCCGTCCCCTCGAAACGGCGGGTATAGTCGTTCTGGATCTGCATAAAGGGCTTGCCGAGATTGGCGAAATCCTCCTCGGCGATGCCGATGCCGGTGTCCCTGACCCAGAAATGCAGACGGGAGCCGATCCGCTTGGCGCCGACGACGACATCGCCGCCATCGGGCGTGAACTTGATCGCATTGGAGACGAGATTGATGAGTATCTGCTGCACGGCACGGCGATCGGCATTGATGTCGCCTGCGTCCGGCGCGATCTGCGCCTGCAGGTCGATGTTCTTGGCCTGCGCCTGCAGCCGCATCATGGACTGGCACATTTCGACGGCTTCCATGAACCGGAACGGCTCCGGTTCCGTCGCGTAGACACCCGATTCGATCCTCGACACGTCAAGTATGGACGTCACGACGGCAAGCAGATGCTGGCCCGAATCCCGCACCAGAGCGACGTATTCCTTCTGGCGCGGGTCCTTGAAGGCACCGAACATCTCGTGCAGCAGCATGTCCGAGAAGCCGATGATGGCGTTCAACGGCGTGCGCAGTTCGTGGCTCACCACCGCCAGGAACCGGCCCTTTGCCACTTCGGCGGACGCGGCCGCCTCTTTGGCTCCCGCGAGCTCTTCGCGCAGCCCGGCGATCTCGTCATTCTCGCGCAGGACAAGCATGAAGACATCGCCGTGATCTTCACCACGCACCAGTTCGAGCGAGAATGGCCGATAATTGTCGGCGGCCAAGCGATTTTCATTCTGCCCGTTGCCATTCTGCGGCAGCCTGATGCGCAGGTCGAGCCGCCGCGACAGTGCGCCGTCGCGCATATCTGCCAACGCGCTGAGATAGGAGACGCGATCGGAAAGATGGACCCGGTCGAAGAAGCCGGTTCCGGAAAGCAGCTCCGGCGGCAATTTCAAAAGCGTGCGCGCCCTTGCGGAAGCATCCAGGACCTCGCCATGGCGAGCGACGCGCAAGACCACCGCGTCGATGATGTCTTCCAGCCGATCCCCGGCATCCACGATATCGGTCGTAACGGAGCTGTCGCGAAACGCCGATACGCGCGGGATGAGCGTGAGCGCCCAGGCCAGCGGCACCAGCCAATGCCAGGCCGCGATCTGCGCACTCGCGAATGGAAAGAAAGCCGGGGCCAGGGGCTGAAGCGCAATGGCGGTGACGGCTGAAACGGCGCCCCAGAGCGCGGCACGCCGCGAGCCGCCAATCCACCAGGCTTCGTATGGAAGCGCGACGACCAGCATGGCGACAGGAGAGCCCAGCCCGCCGCCGGCGGCGATGAGAGCGCCAAGCGCAGAGCCCGCCATGGCCAGCGCGATCTGGCCCGCCACAGCCATCTTGCCGGTCGCAGCCACCAGCAGTGCGACGAACCAGCACAGACCGAATGCGGCGAAGATCGCGGCCACGGTGACCGCGGCGCCCATGCCAGAAGTGACAAGCGTGACCGCAGTTCCGGCAGCAAAGAATGGAGCGGCCAGCATGACGCCGATGAAGCGGCGCTGGCGCTCGCGGTCGTTCCGCCCAACAATGGACGGATGGACCATCCGTTCGCAGCCGGCGGCCATCGCGCCAGGCAATTCTGCGTATCTGGCCTTGATCGGCATCAACTCAACGCACCCGCACTCGTCGTGAACAGCTCTGCTTTGCAGATTGTTTTGGTTGGCTTTGAAACTCGCATCCAGCGTTTAAAGAATGGATAAGGCTGAGCCGACCAAAGCCCGACCTGCGGCGAATATCGGGACGGCGGCGGTCAAAAACCCGGGCAAATGCAGCCATAGTAAACGGAGGGTTATCCGGGAACGCTTCCCGTCGGCGGACGAGGCGCCGCGGCCGAACCGCGCAATTTTACAGAAACTGCAATGAAACCAGGGGGATAAGTGGTTGTCAGGTGGTAACGAAAATCGTACCGATTTGAAATTAAATCGATTGCAAAACGCTTCGTTTCGAATTTGCCTAAAATTTGCGGAAAATTCTCGCTTTGCCTGCAAGCCGTCCTTTGTGCCTATGTGCCAAGATCCTGCCCACAAAAGAGGTCATGCCAAATGGATGCATGATCCGGTCACGACGAGAGGCAAGGCATGTTCTTCCTGATGAGAATGGCTTTCTGGTTTTCGCTGGTGCTGCTGGCGCTGCCGCTGAGCGTCGGTTCCGACGAGCCAGGTCGGGAAAGCGTCGGGCCGATCCAGGCTCTGTTCGCGGCACGCGACGCCGTCGGCGACATTGCCGGCATCTGCGAACGCAAGCCCGACGTGTGTGAAACCGGCAAGTCGGCGATGCACACCATCACCGCCCGGGCCAAAGAGACCGCCAAGATTGCGGCCGCCATGCTGGACGACAAGTCCGCTGCTGGGCCAGACACCTCGACGACCACCGGCAGCGTGCCGGAAGAAATCGTCCTGCCCGAGACCGTCAACCTGCCGGTGCGGAATTAGGCCGTTTCGACGGCGCACCGCGGGTCTGTCTGCCCTCTCGACGCCCGCGGTGTCCTTGTTTTTTCCGTGACGCGGCGCCGCCGCGTCACTATATCCGGGTCATGACGACCACGATCCAGACGATCCGCGACGATTTCTCGTTCCTCGACGAATGGGACGACCGCTATCGCTACGTCATTGAACTCGGTGAAGCGCTGCCGCCGTTTCCCGATCAGGAACGCAACGCCGCCAACAAGGTGCCCGGCTGCGTCAGCCAGGTTTGGCTGACCACGGAACGTGGCCCCGGTGCGGACCCGGTGATCACCTTCAAGGGCGATTCGGACGCCCACATCGTTCGTGGGTTGGTGGCGATCATGCTGGCGCTGTTTTCCGGAAGGACCGCCAGCGAAATCCAGAAAACCGATGCGGAGGCGACGCTGAAGGCACTCGGGCTGAACGAGCACCTGTCGCCGCAGCGCGCCAATGGCCTTCGCTCCATGGTCAAGCGCATCAAACGCGACGCCGAGATGGCACTCGCGCAGACAGCCTGAGCATGCGTCGGCCAGCCATCCCGCTGGCCGTTTCAGAACGTCAGCGCGCCACGATTGACTACCCTGCCGTTGAAAAATCAAACGGCGCCCGAAGGCGCCGTTGATGCCGGTGTGGTCCGACAGCGATCAGCGCGATTTGCGCTTGCGGCCGAGCCCCATCTTCTTGGCAAGCTGCGACCGGGCAGCGGCATAATTCGGCGCAACCATCGGATAGCTCGGATCGAGATTCCACTTCTCGCGATACTGGTCGGGCGTGAGATCATAATGGGTCATCAAGTGGCGCTTGAGCGACTTGAACTTCTTGCCGTCTTCAAGACAGACGATGTAGTCGTCATGAACCGAGCGCTTCGGGTTTACAGCCGGCTTCTGCTTATCGGCAGGAGGCTGTTCGGCGGTTCCGCCCACACGCCCGAGAGCGGCGTGGACATCAGAGATCAGGCTCGGCAGTTCGCCGACCGGAACGGGATTGTTGCTGACATAGGCAGCCACCACATCGGCGGTCAGTTCGATCAGCGCGTCATTGCTCGTAGAAGGTGTTTCGGCAATATCCATGGTCTTCAGGCCCCAACAAGAGTTACGTCCGTCTGCGCCCTTTTTTACAAGCAGGGCACTGCACGAATTTATGCAGATAGAGCTTCTGCGATTCGTGTCACGTGGACATCAATGCGTCCATGGGTCAAGTAAGTCAATTCGCGTCCGCATTTAAGGATGTTGATCAACTATTCCCGGATCAGCTTCAATCTTTCGTGCATTTTGTAATTTTTCGATATTTCGCTCGCCAAATCGGCAAAAGCCGACGCGGCGTCAGTTTGTCGTTACATTCGCGCTAACTCACAAAGCAGATGTAAATGCTCCAGTTTGCTTAGCCAAGGGCGCCGGCGACATTGGTTGTTCACATCTGTTCACAAAACCAGAGGTTGCCGCACGTCTTCGCGCAAGCAACCACGATCGATGCGAGTCAATCAATATGGAGTGATGTATTTGCCATAGGCCCAACCGGTGACGAAGCTGCCGTCGGTGGCGGGATCGTGCCAGACTTGGCACCAGCGGTAGCGAACCGCCTGCCGCTGCTGCCGTGCCGGCTGATTGGCGATGTCGAGCAGATTTATCCCGCCGGTGCATCGTCCGGTCATCTGCAAAACCGTCCCGTTCGGGTACGCCGCCTGTTTCTGGGATGTGCCAGACGGATATTTGCGGACGTTGAGCGTATCGCCGAACGGCACATTGGCCACTTGCCAAGCCGCGAATACGGTCGCATGAGACTGGCCGGTAGAAGCCAGACTTAGTGAAGCAACGGCGAAAGCCGTGGCAGTCCAAGAACGAATATCCATCATTTCTTCCCCCGGCCCATCTCCTGGAGCCACGTGACTTCTACGCTGCGGCTCTTGAACCCGCCCTGATCGGCGTGTTCATTCGCCATTCAAGATCATCCCCGAAGCGAGACGCAATGACCAAGACTTCCGCATTTCCGATCCTCAGCCCGCCAACGCCCGAAAGGCGGCCGGTGTCCGACACTCATCACGGCGTCACGCGAACCGACGAATATGCCTGGCTGCGCGCCGACAACTGGCAGGAGATGTTCAGGGATCCGTCACTGCTCGATGCGGGCATCCGCGCGGAGCTTGATGCCGAGAATGCCTATCAGTCAAAAATGATGGCCGACACGGTCGGGCTGCGGAAGCAGCTGTTCAAGGAGATGAAGGGCCGCATCAAGGAAGACGATTCTTCCGTGCCGATGAAGGATGGACCCTATGCGTACGGCTCTTCCTTCAAACTCGGCGGCGAGCAGCCGCGCTATTTCCGCACGCCGCGCGACGGCGGCGCCGAGCAGATCCTGCTCGATGGTGACGCGGAGGCCGAAGGCAAGGCGTATTTCCGGCTCGGCGGCGTCGATCATTCGGCCGATCATCGCAAGCTCCTGTGGGCATTCGACGACAAGGGTTCCGAATTCTACACGCTGCGCGTGCGTGACCTTGCCGACGGCAGGGAACTGGCGGACCAAATTCCCGCTACCGGCGGGTCGGGTGTATGGGATGCGGGCAATGACGGCTTCTTCTACACCCGCCTCGATCCCAATCACCGGCCGTCGAAGGTGCTGTTTCATACGCTCGGCGACAGCCATGAAAACGACCGGCTGATCTACGAGGAAACCGATCCCGGCTTCTTCATGGATGTCGGCGGCACCCGTTCCAACGAGTGGATCATGATCGGTATCAACGATCACGAGACGTCGGAATACCGACTGTTGAGCGCCAGCGACCCGTTCGGCGAACCCAGGCTGGTCTCGCCGCGCGAAATTGGCCTTCAATATGACCTG
Source organism: Mesorhizobium sp. M0587 (assembly GCF_040320945.1). Classification (NCBI taxonomy): domain Bacteria; kingdom Pseudomonadati; phylum Pseudomonadota; class Alphaproteobacteria; order Hyphomicrobiales; family Phyllobacteriaceae; genus Mesorhizobium; species Mesorhizobium sp. M0587. The sequence continues at coordinate 104,400 of NZ_JAMYQP010000007.1, read as the reverse complement.
GAAGAGGGCGGCGACATCTTCTTCATCCTGACCAATGCCGACGGCGCCAAGGATTTCAAGATCATGACGGCGCCGGCGAGCGACCCGGTGCGCGCAAACTGGCAGGAGTTGGTGCCGCACGAGCCGGGCCGGCTGATCCTGTCGGTGATCGGCTTCAAGGACCACATGGTGCGGCTCGAACGCAAGGAGGGCCTGCCGCGCATCGTCGTGCGCGACCGCATGAGCGGCGAGGAACATCTCCTGTCTCTCGACGAGGAGGCCTTCTCGCTCGGCCTGTCGGGCTCCTATGAATACGACACCGAGGTCATGCGCTTTTCCTACTCGTCGATGACGACGCCGGCGCAAGTGTTCGACTACAATATGCGCACCCGCGAGCGGGTGCTGCTGAAGACCCAGGAAGTGCCGTCCGGACATGATCCGGACCACTATGTCACCAGGCGGCTGATGGCGCCCGCCGCCGACGGCGAGTTGGTGCCGATCTCGCTTCTGCACCACCGCGACACGCCGTTGGATGGATCAGCACCTTGCCTGCTTTACGGCTACGGCTCCTATGGCATCACCGTGCCGGCCGCGTTCAACACCAACTGGTTCTCCCTGGTCGACCGCGGCTTCGTCTTTGCCATCGCTCACGTCCGCGGCGGCAAGGACAAGGGCTATTGCTGGTACGACGACGGCAAGCGAGCACACAAGATGAATACGTTCACCGATTTCATCGCCTGTGCGCGCCACCTTGTCGCCGAGCGCTACACGACGCATGACCGCATCATCGCGCAAGGCGGCTCGGCCGGCGGCATGCTGATGGGCGCGATTGCCAACATGGCTCCGGAATGCTTCGGCGGCATCGTCGCCGAGGTCCCTTTCGTCGACGTGCTCACCACCATGCTCGATGCCAGCCTGCCGCTGACGCCGCCGGAATGGCCGGAATGGGGCAATCCGATCGCTTCAGCGGAAGATTACCGGACGATCGCCGCCTATTCGCCCTATGACAATGTCGCAGCGCTCGATTATCCGCCGATCCTGGCGCTCGCCGGTCTCACCGACCCGCGCGTCACCTATTGGGAGCCGGCGAAATGGGTGGCGCGGCTGCGCGACCGCAAGAGCGGCGACAATCCGGTGCTGTTCAAGATCAACATGGATTCTGGCCATGCCGGCGCATCCGGCCGATTTTCCAGGCTGGAGGAAATCGCTTATACCTACGCCTTCGCGCTGAAGGTCGCAGGCAAGGCGCAGCTCACGGGAGAAACCAGCCAATGATCGATCCGGCCACCTTGATCACCTACATCGCGGTGGTGCTTGGCTTCGTCTTTATTCCCGGTCCCGCCACGCTGCTGACGATCGCCCGGGCGACGAGCTCGGGAACGAAGGTCGGGATCGCCACCGGTGCGGGGATCGCGGCCGGCGACGTGTTTCATACAGTGATGGCGATGGTCGGCATCTCGGCCATCATCGCCACGTCGGCGACGCTGTTTAGCATCATAAAGTATATAGGGGCGGCCTATCTCGTTTATCTCGGCATTCGGGCGATCCTCGAGAAAGCGCCGGTGGATCCGGCGGCCGGATCGCTGGCGATCTCTACCGGCAAGGCTTTTCGGCAAGCCGTCCTCACCGAGATGCTCAACCCCAAGACCGCGCTTTTCTTCCTCGCGTTCCTGCCACAGTTCGTGCGGACCGAGAGCGGATCGGTGGTTCTCCAGTTGACCACACTGGGAATCATCTTCGTCGTGCTGGGGCTTTTCAGCACGGTCGTGTTTGCCGTGAGCGCCGGTCGGCTCGGCACTTTCCTGCGCCGAAATCCGACGGTGTTGCGGTGGCAGGGCAAGGTCGTCGGCGGCATCTATTGCGCCTTGGGCGTCCGTCTGGCCTTGCAGCAACGCTGACGCCGGTAGGCCCCAGTCCCCGCGCGAGCCTGACAAGCAGGTTTTTTGAATTCCGCGTTGCTCATTTTCACTCGCAATTGCGACGGTCGCGCGCTACCCAAAGCACGATTTTCCCGGGCCACGACGCCCACAATCGCACAAGGTTCCATTATGCTGCTCGTCGACGTCTATCTCGACAAATCGCCAATCCAGGGCATCGGCGTCTTTGCCAAGAACGCTATTTCCCGCGGCACGCTGATCTGGAAGCTGGATCCGAGATTCGACCGGCTGATCGCGGTCGAGACCTATGAGCGCGAGACCGGACCGGTGAAGAATTACCTCGACCGCTACTCCTACCCGGACCGGCGAGATCCGAACTATATCGTCTTCGAGGCCGACGACGCGCGCTACATGAACCATGCCGACGAGCCGAACTGCGACGTCTCATCGCCCGAGGAGACCTTTGCATTGCGCGACATCGCGCCCGGCGAGGAATTGACCTGCAACTACAATCATTTCTTCGAGACGGGCTTCGACTTTCTGGGCGACCGCCACTTGTCATCGGACAACTAGTTCGCGGCCTTCTTGCGCGCCGGATAGCCGTTCGGATGCGGCGGAACCGCCTTCAGATAGGCGGCGATGGCCGCACGATCATCCGGCGTCAGTTCGGCCATGTTCCGCTGCACGTCGACCATGGCGCCGCCGACGGAATCGAAATCGGGCGTGAAGCCGGTTTCGAGGTAGTTGGCGATGTCGGCTTGCGACCAGTCGCCGATACCGCCCTCGCCCGAGGTGACGTTCGGCACGATGCCGCTGCCTTCGGCGGCCACGGCGCCCGCCAGCCACTGGTTCTTCTTCGTGCCGCCCGCAAGGTCGCGCGGCGTGTGGCATTCGCCGCAATGACCCGGCCCTTCGACCAGATAGCGGCCGGCCCTCACGGCATCAGGCGCGCCATCGGGCAAGGAGACAACAGGTTGGTCGCTGAGATAGAGCAGCTTCCACAGGCCGATGCCGCGACGGATGTCGAAGGGGAAACCGAGCGAATTGTCCGGCGCCTTGCCGGTAACCGCGGGCAGCGTCTTCAGGAACGCGTAAAGGTCGGCGATGTCGCCCGGCTTCATGCGGGCGTAGGACGCATAGGGAAACGCCGGATAAAAATGCTCGCCGGAAGGCGACACGCCCTTCAGCATGGCGTTGGCCAGGTCCTCCACCGACCATGCGCCGATGCCGTCCTTGGTGTCCTGCGAAATATTGGGCGGCACGAAGGTGCCGAACGGCGTCTTGAGCTTGAGTCCCCCAGTGAGTTCAAGCCGCGCCTCGCCCTGCGAACCGGGCTTGGCGTGGCAGGAGGTGCAGCCACCGGCATAGAAGATGCGCTTGCCCCTGGCGACGTCGCCTGGCCCAAGTTCAGCCACCGTCGCGGCGTCGAGCCGGACCGGTGCCGACAGAAACCATGCGGCAATCGCGCCGACGCCGCCCAGGACAAAGGCGGCGCCGACGAGCCTTCCAAGCAAGGGCCCAAGCAAGGGCATCGCCTGGATCAGCCCTTTTTTACCCGATAGGTCTGGTGGCAGGTGCCGCAATCACCACCGATAATATTGATCTGTGATTTCAGCGCGTCGATGTCCGCGGGCGCGGCGGCGACAGCGGCCTTGACGTCGGCGAGATATTTGTCCGCGGTGGCCTTGAAGCCGGCCATGTCCTGCCAGATCTTCGGCGACGCTGTGGTGTCGCCGGTGTCGCTGCCTGCCGGAAACAACGCGTCGGCGTCGAATTTCTCGGCATTCGCCTGGAGCGCCTGCAATGTCGTCAGCACGGCAGCGGCGTCAAAAGGCTCCTCGCCCTTGACCACTTTCGACAGGCCGCCGACGATCTTTCCACGTTCCTTCATCAGGGCCTGCCGATCGAGCATCGGGTCGGCAAAGGCCGCCGAACCGGCAAGCGCGAGCATAGAGATGGCGATGACAAGCTTTCTCATTCATTGGCTCCATGATGAAGGCATTTCGAGACGGAACGTTAACGGATGTGACGGGTGGAATATTCCCTTTTCCCGCATGATTTTTGCGGGACCTGCAGGACTTCGATGCGGAAAAAAGAAAAGCCCCGGCGGGGCTTTTCTGGACGATCGATCAGGCTACAGCGCCGCATGCCTTTCTGGCGCGCAAAGGACGCTGTAACGCTTTGATCCAGCGCATGATCCTTGCCGAAAATCGAATCCGATTTTCGGGGTCATGCGCGGGCTTTCTCGTACAATTCGAGGACATGGTCCCAGTTGATCAGGCTGTCTACGAACGCCTCCAGATATTTCGGGCGGGCATTGCGATAGTCGATGTAGTAGGAGTGTTCCCAGACGTCGACGCCAAGGATCGGCGACGCACCATGAACGAGCGGGTTCTCGCCGTTCGGGGTCTTCGAGATCGCCAGTTTGCCGTCCTTGACCGAAACCCAGGCCCAGCCCGAACCGAATTGCGTCGTTCCAGCGGCGATGAAGTCGGCCTTGAATTTGTCATAGCCGCCGAGATCGCTGTCGACCGCCTTCTGCAAGACATCCGGCAGCTTGTTGCCGCCGCCGCCCTTCTTCATCCACTTCCAAAAATGGATGTGATTGTAGTGCTGGGCGGCATTGTTGAAGAGGCCGGCATTCTTGCCGAAGGACTGCTTGACCACCTCTTCGACCGACAGATCGCCCAGTCCGGCCTCGGCAGCCAGCTTGTTGCCGTTGTCGACATAGGCCTTGTGGTGCTTGTCGTGGTGATATTCCAGCGTCTCTTTCGACATGTAAGGCTGCAAGGCCTCATAGTCGTAAGGCAGAGCGGGCAATTCAAAAGCCATGGATGGTACTCCCTCGTGGAAAAATCCGGTGTGGATACCGGACTAACATAGGTCTGGATTGAGCTGGAACAACTCCGGAATGAAGCGCCAGTTCCCTTCTAATCAGGTTCCGGAAAACTGTCACATGGTTTTCCCAGGAGCAACGGATCCGGGTTAACGGGACCGTTCGGAGCGTTCGCCGGCGCTCCTCTGGAGCGTTCGCCGGCGCGTTGGTTGAGAAGCATCACACGAAAAACCCGCCTGTGCGGCGGGTCATCGGCGCAAATCTGCACCATAGATAAATATCTACCATAGCTGCACTCACCCTGTCAAGAAAAAATTCCTATCACGAAAGCTGCCCGCCGATGTTGGCCGTCGTCTGGCGTTTGCCAACCCGAGTTCGGAGTCCTGCGGTTTTCCCAGATACAACGCGCAGCGACAAAAGGCGGAGGCGTCAGCCCGTCGACGCCGAATGTGCCCAATCCCAATAGAGCTCGCGCGCCTTCTTGGCCACCGGCCCGGGTTGCAGGTTGCGGTCCTCGATACGGATGATCGGCACCACCTTGGAATGGTTTCCGGTCGAAAAGATCTCGTCCGCCTCGAGGAAATCCCGCACCGACAGCGTCTTTTCCGTGGTCCTGAATCCATACTCGCCAAGCAGCGTCATCGTGCGCGAGCGCGTGATGCCGGAGAGGAAGGTGCCGTTCGGCGCCGGCGTCAGCACATGGCCGTCCTTGACCAGGAAAATGTTCGAGGTTCCGGTCTCGGCGACGTTGCCCAGCATGTCGAGCACCATCGCATTGTCGAACCCGCGCATCTTGGCTTCAAGGATGGCACGGCCATTGTTGGGATAGAGGCAGCCGGCCTTGGCATTGGTCGGCATGGTTTCGATGGTCGGACGCCGGAACGGCGACACGGTCACCGAGAAACCGGTGGGCGGGATCATCGGCGATTCATAGAGGCAGAGGCAAAAGCGGGTCGAGGCGGGATCGGCCGGCACGCCCATATAGCCGCCATGCTCGGCCCAGTACATCGGCCTGATGTAAACCGCGGTCTTGCCGTCGAATTTCTTCAAACCATCCCAGGTCAATCCGACGATCTGTTCAGGCGTCATGTTCGGCTTGAGGCCGAGCGCGATCGCCGAGGCATTCACCCTTCCGGCATGGAGTTCCAGGTCTGGCGCTACACCCTCGAACCATCGAGCGCCGTCGAACACGCTGGTGCCAAGCCACATTGCGTGGCTGCGCGGCCCCAGAATGGCGACATTGCCCTCATACCAATCGCCATCCACGAAAGTCCATGTCGCGGATTGCGCCGCAGCCGCCAGTGTCATCGCCTTGTCCCGCTTCAATCGACATCGTCCAGGCGCCATTGGATGACGCCTGGCGGGCGCCGTCAACCGGCATCAGCGGAGTTTTGTTGAGGCCAGCGGCAGGCATGATGCAATCAAGGCTTGCACCTTGTGGCGGCTCGTCTCAAAACTGTCGTCATGCATTATGCCGCCTATGTTTTCGACGCTTATGGCACGCTCTTCGATGTGCACGCCGCCGTGCGCCGGCATGCCGACGAGATCGGCCCGGACGGTCAGCTCCTGTCCGAGATCTGGCGCGCCAAGCAGCTCGAATATTCCTGGGTGCGCACGCTGATGGGCGCCTATGCCGATTTCTGGCAATTGACCGAGCAGGCACTTGATTTCGCCTTGCGCAAGGTTCCCTCGGCCGATCCGGGCATCAAGGCGAAACTGCTGGACGCCTATTGGCGGTTGGACTGCTATCCGGAAGTGCCGGCCGTTCTCAAGGCGCTCAAGGCTTCGGGTGCAAGACTGGCGATCCTGTCCAACGGCTCGCCGGAAATGCTCGAGGCGGCGGTGAAATCCGCCGCGCTCGACCACGTTCTGGACGACGTCTATTCCGTCGATGCCGTGCGGCGCTTCAAGACCGATCCCGCAGTCTACGACATGGTCGCCACCGGCTGGCGGCTTTATCCCGGCGCGGTTTCCTTTCAGTCCTCCAATCGCTGGGACATTGCCGGGGCGACCAAATTCGGCTTCCGCACAGTCTGGATCAACCGATCCGACCAGCCGGAGGAGTACCGGGATTTCCCGCCGGCCCTGATCCTGCCGTCGCTCGAAGCGCTGGTGTCCGGCAGCTAATGCACGTCGCCCAAAAAGTGGCCTCGGGTTTGGACGCGACGTGCTTCAGGTCGCCACCCTGTGTCCCCGGCGCCACAGTGACGATGCTGTCACAGCTTCGCCTTTCTTTGTCCACGTTCGGGCCAGAATCGGAACCGCCTATCGCGCCGGCTGTTGGTCAGACATCCACGCAGCAGGTGGTGTATTCACGCTTTGTTGCTATTTGAGTTCTAAAGAAGGCAACCATGTCCATAACCGAAATCGAATCCTACCGCCTGAGCCGTCGCGGCTTCCTCAACGCCGCTGCATTGGGCGCCGCCTCGATCGCGGTTTCCGCATGCGCCACCACCGGGCCGGGGCCGGTCGAGCCGCCGCCGCCGGCCTATGTCGAGCCGCCGCTTGCCGACTATGCAGCCATGTACGCGGCCGTCAGCGATGGCGGCTTCGATCTGCCGGCCATCCCGGTCGACAGGATCGACCCGCAGTTCCTGCGTCAGATCGTTCCTGATCCGACCGGGCAGAAACCGGGAACCATCGTTGTCGATACAACCAACCATTTCCTTTATCTGGTCCGTCCAGGCGGCCAGGCGATCCGCTACGGCGTCGGTCTCGGCCGTGCCGGATTCGAATGGTCGGGCGATGCCGTCGTCCAATGGAAGCAGAAATGGCCGAAGTGGACGCCGCCGGATGACATGATCGCCCGCCAGCCGGAACTGAGGCAATACAGCGCCGACAATGGTGGCATGCCCGGAGGGCTGAAGAACCCGCTTGGCGCGCGCGCGCTCTATCTCTTCCAGGGCAATGTGGACACGCTATACCGCCTGCACGGTTCGCCGGAATGGCGTTCGATCGGCAAGTCGGTCTCGTCCGGCTGCGTGCGCCTGATGAACCAGGACATCATCGATCTCTATGATCGCGTGCCTACGAAGAGCCCGGTCATCGTGACCAGCGACGCCAGCCAGCCGATGGTGGCCGCGGCGACGGCCAACCACAAGGCCATTCCGATCGACGCCGGTGTACCGGACGGATCGGTGCTGCTTGGCCCGGTGAAGGCGATCACCGACTCGATCTTCTGATCTCGACCAGAACGCTGCACGACCCGGAAATCGGATTCGATTTTCGGGTCGTGCACAAAATCAAATTGCTATGGCGTCCTTTGCACACCAAAGGGCGCTGGCCTGGAGCGGCGATCGCGCCGCTCTGCTTTGGTCGACGCTCAGCGTCCTCGCGACAGGCTGCCCAAAATCCCGCGCACGATCGCCCGGCCCACCGACGAGCCGACGGAGCGAACCACCGACTTGATCGCCGCCTCGGCTACCGTCTGGCGATTGGACGGACGCGGTCCGGGGGCGCGACGGCCGCCTGATGGCGGCGCGGGATCGTCATTGCCAAAGCCTGGAATGGTCCAGCGTGAACCGCCGCTGCCTGCCTGCTGCGCCTGTTGTTCGGCGTCCTGCGCCTCCTTGGCTTTCTTCTGCAGCATCTCGAATGCGGATTCGCGGTCGATGACTTGGTCGTACTGGCCGGCGACCGGGCTCTCCGCGATCAGCTGGCGGCGCTCGTCGGGCGTGATCGGGCCAAGGCGCGACGATGGCGGGCGGATCAGCGTTCGCTGCACCATGGACGGGACGCCCTTGGCTTCCAGCGTCGAGACCAGCGCCTCGCCAGTGGCGAGCTGGGTAATGGCGGTCATGCAGTCGAAATCGGGATTCGGCCGGAACGTCTCGGCCGCCGTCCTCACCGCCTGCTGCTCACGCGGCGTATAGGCGCGCAGCGCGTGCTGTACGCGGTTGCCGAGCTGAGCCAGGACCTTTTCAGGAATATCCAAAGGGTTCTGCGTGACGAAATAGACGCCGACGCCTTTCGAGCGGATCAGGCGGACCACTTGTTCGACGCGATCGATCAGCACCTTGGGCGCTTCGTCGAAAAGCAGGTGCGCTTCGTCGAAGAAGAACACCAGCTTCGGCTTGTCGGGGTCGCCGACTTCCGGCAGCACCTCGAACAGTTCCGACATCAGCCACAACAGGAAGGTCGCGTATAGCCGCGGGTTCATCATCAGCTTGTCGGCGGCAAGCACACTGATGGCGCCGCGCCCGTCGCGGGTGGTGCGCATGATGTCGGAGATCCGCAAGGCCGGCTCGCCGAAGAAATTTGCCGCACCCTGCTGCTCCAGAACCAGCAAGGTGCGCTGGATGGCGCCGACCGACGGCTTCGTGACGTTGCCGTAGCGGGCGCCGATCTCGTCGGCGCGCTCCGCGATGTTGGCGAGCAGCGCCTGCAGGTCCTTCATGTCGAGCAGCAGCAGGCCTTCCTCGTCGGCCAGACGGAAGGCGATGTTCATGATGCCTTCCTGGGCCTCGGAGAGATTCATCAGGCGCGACAAGAGCAGCGGCCCCATTTCCGAAACCGTCGCGCGGATGGGATGGCCCTGCTCGCCGAACAGATCCCAGAAGATGACAGGAAACTCCTGGAAGTCGTAAGGGTCGAGCTTGATCTGTTGGGCGCGCTTGACCAGGAAGTCCTGGGCCGTGCCCATCATGGCGATGCCTGACAAGTCGCCCTTGATATCGGCGCAGAACACCGGCACGCCGGCGTTGGAAAAACCTTCGGCCAGTATCTGCAAGGTAACTGTCTTGCCGGTGCCGGTGGCGCCGGTTACCAGGCCGTGGCGATTTCCATATTGCAGCAGCAGGTTCTCGGCACGCTGATAGCTGTCGTCCGGCTTGCGGCTGGCGCCGATAAAAATACTGGTGTCGTCAGCCATATGTCCGGTCTCCGCAAACTGATGTGTCTAAAGCCAGCCCTTGCCCGAAGGTATAGTGAGGCCGTCGCACAGCGACAATGCCAATCGTCGAAATCGGGTTTTTGGAGCTTGCGGATTTTGCCGGTGTTTGGCAATCGTTCATGGTTCGTCCTCTCGGGCCGGTGCACGCCTGGCGGATCGAATCCTGGTCTCGGAAGGCATTGCATTGCGATATCGCACCGGGGCTCGTAGACTGAAGTGCTCCAAGCTGATGCGGCCAAATGACAAAGAGGAAAACGGATGGGCGCCGGAGCCTCGACCAGGGATACCGAACTTGAGAATGCCGACCGGCAGCGATGGCTCGGGCTGGCCGAAAAGGCGCTTGCCGGTGCATCCTTCGAGGAAAAACTGGTCTCGCACACGGATGACGCGATCCGCGTCGAACCGCTCTATGACCGATCGGTCGGGGCAGAACCGATTGTGCGCGCCAACCCCAAATCGCCATGGATCGTGAGCCAGCGCGTCGACGATCCCGACGTCGGCCGCGCCAAGGCCCAGGTGCAGGAGGATATCGAACAGGGCGCGACGGGACTGTCGCTCGTCTTCGAAGGTGCGCCGAATGCATTCGGCTACGGCCTGCCGCGGACTGCGCAGGCGCTGGAGGCGGTGCTGGATGGCGTGCCCCTCAACCGCATCCAGATCCGCATCGACGCGCACCCGTGGAGCCGCCCGATGGCCGACTGGCTGGTGGCTTTCCTGGGCAAGCGCCGCTCGGATCCGGCAAAGCTCAACCTCTCCTTCGGCATCGATCCAGCCGCGATCTTCGCCGGCACCGGCCGCTTGCGCATGTCGATCGAGGCTTTGCAGGAATCGATGCCGCAATCGCTGGCGCATTTCTTCTCGATGGGCGTTCCGGGCGTGCTGCTCGAGGCGGACGGGCGCGTTTTCCACAATGCCGGCGCCACGGAAGCGCAGGAACTCGGCACCATGCTCGCTTCGGCTGTCTCCTATCTCAGAATGTTCGAAAAGGCACGGCAGCCGCTTGTCTACGCCGCCCCTCATATCGGGTTCGCGCTCAGCGTCGATCAGGACCAGTTCCTGTCAATTGCCAAGGTGCGGGCGCTGCGCAGGCTTTGGGCACGGGTTCAGGAAGCCTGCTCGATCCCGAATTCCACTGCCAGTATCCATGCCGAGACATCGTTTCGGATGATGACGGCATTGGACCCGGAAACCAATATCCTGCGCACGACGATCGGCTGCTTCGCAGCGGCCGCGGGGGGAGCCGATTCCATCTCCATCCTGCCGCATACGATCGCGCACGGCCTGCCGGCGGCTTTTGCCCGCCGCGTCGCCCGCAATGCGCAGCTGATCATGGCCCATGAAAGCCATATCGATCATGTCGCCGATCCTGCCTGCGGTTCTGGAGCGGTCGAAGCGCTGACCGGCAACCTGTGCGAAGCGGCATGGGCGGAGTTGCAGGCGATCGAGGCCGAGGGAGGTGTGTTGTCCAGCCTTCAGGATGGACATATCCAGCAGCGCGTTCGCGCAGCCTCCGCTCGACGTGACGCCGCCTTCAAGGCGGGCGAGCGGGCTATCGTCGGCACCACACTCTATCCGCAGCAGACCGAGCGGCCGGTCGAGACGCTGGACGCGGAGCGGCGGACTGCCTTCACCGAGGGCGCCACCACATGCGAACCGCTGTTTCCGGTCCGCATCGATCAATCAGTCGGGGTTGCTCCTTGATACCGGATTTCAGCCAGATCGGCTGGGTGTCGCCGCGCCGTGCGCCCGTCGAGGTGAAGGGCCAGCGGATGACGCCCGAAGGGCTTGTCGTCAAGCATCTCTACGGTCCGGGCGACCTCAAGGGCGTGCCGCATCTCGATACATATCCGGGCCTGCCGCCCTTTGTGCGCGGCCCCTACCCGACCATGTATGTCCAGCAACCCTGGACGATCCGCCAATATGCCGGCTTCTCCACGGCCGAGGAATCCAACGCTTTCTACCGGCGCAATCTTGCAGCCGGCCAGAAAGGGCTGTCCGTTGCCTTCGATCTCGCCACGCATCGCGGCTATGACAGCGACCATCCCCGCGTTGCCGGCGATGTCGGTATGGCGGGCGTCGCCATCGATTCCATTCTCGACATGCGGCAGCTCTTCGACGGGATTCCGCTCGGCGACATGACGGTGTCGATGACGATGAACGGCGCGGTGCTGCCGATCATGGCCCTTTACATCGTCGCGGCGGAAGAACAGGGGGTCGCGCAGAAGGATCTGGCCGGCACCATTCAGAACGACATTCTGAAGGAGTTCATGGTCCGCAATACCTACATCTATCCGCCAAAGCCCTCGATGCGGATCGTTTCGGACATCTTCTCCTATACGTCGAAGAACATGCCGAAGTTCAATTCGATATCCATCTCAGGCTACCACATGCAGGAGGCCGGTGCGACGGCCGACCTGGAGCTTGCCTATACGATCGCCGACGGCATCGAATATGCCCGCGCCGGCGTTGCGGCGGGCCTCGATATCGACCGCTTCGCGCCGCGCCTGTCCTTTTTCTGGGCGATCGGCATGAACTTCTTCATGGAAGTCGCCAAGCTCAGGGCCGCGCGCCTGCTGTGGGCGACCCTGATGAAGAAGAACTTCGCGCCGAAGGACGAGCGCTCGCTGTTGTTGCGCACTCACTGCCAGACCTCGGGTTGGTCGCTGACGGCGCAAGACCCTTACAACAACATTATCCGCACCATGATCGAGGCGATGGCGGCGACGCAGGGCCACACCCAATCGCTCCACACCAACTCGTTCGACGAGGCAATGGCGCTGCCGACAGACCACTCGGCGCGCATCGCCCGCAATACGCAGCTCATCCTGCAGAAGGAATCCGGCACCACGCGCATCATCGATCCGTGGGGCGGCTCCGGCTATCTCGAACGGCTGACGCACGACCTGGCGGCGCGTGCGCTTACCCATATCGAGGAGGTGGAGGCCCTCGGCGGCATGGCCGCCGCGACCGAGAAGGGCATTCCAAAGCTGCGCATCGAGGAAGCGGCGGCGCGCACGCAGGCGCGCATCGATTCCGGCGAGCAGATGCTGGTCGGCGTCAACGCGCATCGCCCGGAGACCGACATCGAGGTCGACGTGCTGAAGATCGACAATGCCGAGGTCAGGGCCCGGCAATTGTCGAAGTTGCAGCGGCTGAAGGGCACGCGCGATGTCGCCGCCGTCGAAGACGCGCTCAATGCGCTGACCCGTGCCGCGCAGGGCAACGAGAACCTGCTGGAGTTCGCCATTCGCGCCGCGCGCGCCAATGCCACGGTCGGCGAAATCTCGTTCGCGTTGGAAAGAACCTTTGGCCGCCACGTCGCGACGGTGCAGACCATTTCCGGTGTCTACCGCAAGACGCTTGGCGACAACCCCGTGGTCGACGGGTTGAAGGACAAGCTTGACGTCTTCGAGAAGAAATTCGGCGGCAAGCCACGCATCCTCGTCGCCAAGATGGGACAGGATGGTCATGACCGTGGGCAGAAAGTCATCGCCACGGCCTTCGCCGATCTTGGCTTCGACGTCACTGTCGGTGCGATGTTCCAGACGCCGGAGGAGATCGCAAGGCTGGCGGCCGAGCATGATGTTCATATCGTTGGCGCCTCGTCGCTGGCGGCGGGGCATCTGACGCTGATCCCCGAGTTGCGCGATGCGCTGAAAAAGCTCGGTCGCGGCGACATGCTGATCGTCGCCGGCGGCGTCATCCCGCCACAGGACTACCAAGCGGTGCGAGAAGCCGGCGCGGCGGAAATCTTCCCGCCGGGCACAGTCATTCCAGAAGCAGCGGATCGGCTTATGGAGCGGCTGCTGGCGGGCTGACGGCCTTGTTATAATTTCTGTTGCAACAGCGCGCCTCGGGCGTTATAATAGGTGTTGCAACAGGATAATCCGTCATGAACACGACCATTCGCAAGATCGGCAATTCCGAAGGTGTGATCCTGCCGAAGGATCTGCTCGACCGTATGAACATGAAGACAGGTGATCAGCTCCAGATCGTCGAAACGGACAAGGGTATTGCCCTTGAGCCGGTCGACGATAGCTTCGAGCGCCAGATGGAAGCCGCTCGCAAGGTCATGGACAAGTACAAGGTCGCACTTCAGAAACTCGCGGAATGACCTGGGAGTTTCTGTCACGTCGCGCGGTCGAAGCGATGCATGCCGAGCAATTGCGCAGGCACGGCGGGGCGCAGGGTCTAAGAGATGAAAATGCTCTTGAATCGGCGCTCGCCCGGGCCGAGAACAAGGCCAACTATGGAGACCCTTCGGTTGAAGATCTCGCAGCCGCCTATGTCTTCGGCATTGCGAGGAACCATGCCTTTGTCGACGGCAACAAACGGACTGCCATCGTGGCCGCCGGCGCATTTTTGATCGTAAACGGCCACGTCCTGACAGCCGATAACGGGACGCTTTACGAATTCGGCATGGCCGTGGCTTCAGGCGATATCGATGAAGCCGGAGCCGCGGCTTTCTTCCGCGACCATGTCGTCAAGCTCGAAGACTAGTTGTCGGAGAGCTTGACGATTTCCCATTCCTTGCCGTTGACCACGGCAATTTCGCCGACCTTCTTGCCAAACAGGGCGACCGCCATGGGCGACACGTGCGAAATCGTGCCTTTGGCCGGATCGGCTTCGTCCTCGCCGACGATTTTCCAGTGCACTTTCCTGCCGTCGTCGCCCTCGAGCGTGACGCCCATGCCGAAACGCACCAAGTCGCTGCCCGGCCCCGGCACGGAAAGCTCCGCGTTTTCCCGCCGCGCGGTCCAGTAGCGGAGGTCGCGCGAAACGACCGCTATGCGCTCGCGGTCGCTCCGCCTCTCGGCCTTTGCCAGTATGTCGCGCAGCTCGGCCAGGTTGTCCTCGATCATCGCCAGGCCGCGCTCCGTCACCAGATTGCGATGGTGGCTGATCGGCCGCTCGCCGACGCCGGCGATGGCGTTTTCGCTGTCTTCCTCGCGAGTGAAAGCTCTGCTCATCCCATGAACTTAGGCGCCTAAAGGCTACTCCACAAGCCATTGTCGTTGCCTCCAGGGCGAAGCACAGCGTCTGGCACGATTCCTGCGAAGCCAACATTGAACACCAGGACCTGTGCCGATGTTGAACAGACGAACGCTGCTGACGCAGACCGCCGGCTTTGCCGTAATGGGCCTCTCTCTTGGCAGGGCGGCGGCCGCCAGCCTGACCGGCATCGAGAAAGCCTCGATGCGTGGTTCGATCAACGCCACCGAACTTGGCGTCCAACCCGGCACCTTCGACGATCAGAGCAAGGCCTTCGCCAGGCTGCTGCGTGACGCGAGCGGCCGCGACATGCCAGTGTTCCTGCCGCCGGGCACCTATGTGGTGTCAAACCTCTCGCTGCCCAGCCGTGTGCGGCTTTCCGGCGTGCCGGGCGCGACGCGGATCGTCTATGGCGGCGATGGCCACCTCTTGATGGCCGAACAGGCCGAGCATATCGAACTCAACGGACTGGTCTTCGATGGCGCGAACCGCTCGATAGGCGACTACGCGCAAGGGCTGCTCGATCTGCGCCGCGTCGCTCACCTTGCGATAGACAATTGCCAGATAACCGGCAGCGGCAAGAACGGACTGGCGCTGGAACATGCGGCGGGTCGCGTCGAGCGTTCGGAAATATCGGGGGCCGCCGATGCCGGCATCTATTCGGTCGAGGCCGGCGGACTGACGATATCAGGCAATACCGTCTCCGATTGCGCCAATGGCGGCATCCTCGTGCACCGCTGGCAGGCGGCGGAAGACGGCACCATGGTCACCGGCAACCGCGTCCAGCGCATTACGGCGCGCAGTGGCGGAACCGGCCAGAACGGCAATGGCATCAATGCTTTCCGGGCCGGGAATGTCGTCATTTCGGGCAACCTCGTCGAGGATTGCGCCTTCTCCGCCATCCGCGCCAACAGTGCCAGCAATCTCCAGATTTCAAGCAATACCTGCTCGCGTTCGGGGGAGACCGCGGTCTATTCCGAATTCTCGTTCGAGGGCGCGATCATTAGCAGCAACATAGTTGATGGCGCAGCCAACGGCATCTCGATCGTCAACTTCAACGAAGGCGGCCGCATGGGTGTCTGCTCCGGCAACATCGTGCGCAATCTGTCGACCAGCGGCCCCTACCCCGCAGATTCGCCCGGATTTGGCGTTGGCATCGGCGTCGAGGCCGACACGACCGTCTCCAACAACGTCATCGAGAACGCGCCACTCTACGGCATGTCGATCGGCTGGGGGCCGTATTTGCGCAACGTCGTGGCCATCGGGAACATCATCCGCAAGGCCGGAACGGGCATCGTCGTGTCCGTGGTCGAGGGCGCCGGCACGGCGGTCATATCGGACAATGTCATCGACGGCGCACTGAACGGCGCCATTGTCGGCCATCGCTGGGCCGAGCCGGCAACCGGCGACCTGACGTCATCGGACAATACCGGCTTTGCGCATCTGAGCGTCGAGCGCAATCACGTCAGTTGAGTGCCGACTTCAATTCAAGGCTGCGGTCGGCCTGAGGCCTCCGACCTTGGCGCCGATCCGGCTTGCGATCGGTACGCTTGCCAGTTCGAGCAGCTTCGCCGCCAAGGCCTCGTCCGCGCGCAACAGCTTGGCTAGGACAGCGGCAACGATGGCTTCGCCGGCGCGGCCGGCGCCATCGTCGCATTTGAGCGCGATGCCGAGGCCAAGTTCCGGGATTGCCGCACAGTGGACGCCCTCGGCGCCGCCCTTGACAAAAATCCGCCCAGGCGCGGCTTCCATCAAAGCGACGTCGGCGCGGCCGGTGCCGGCGACAAAGAACGGCTCGGCCATGCAGGCCGCCAGCAGACGCTTCGCGGCCTTGGCCCTCTCCGGGCCGAAGCCTCGTGCCGTGGCCATGCGGGCAAAGCCGAGTGCGAAACTCTTGAGCGGCACCGCATAGGTCGGGATCGAACAGCCATCGGTCGCCCGCTCGTCGGCGCCATGAATGGCACCAGTTACCGCCTGCATCGCGTCGCGCACCATGTCCTGCAAGGCGTGATCCGCCTTGACATAGCCGCGATGCGCAATGCCGGAATGAACGCAGGTGCAGAGGAAACCGGAATGTTTGCCGGAGCAATTGTTGTGCAGCGCGTTCGGCAACTCACCGGCGCGGGCGAGTGCGATCTCCGCGCCATGGTTGGATGGCCAATGCGCGCCGCATTCGAGCGCCGACCCGTCCAGCCCGGCCCTGGCGAGCATGGATCGCGCCAGTTCAACATGCGCCGGCTCGCCCGAATGGGATGCGCAGGCGAGCGCCAGTTCGCGGTTTCCGAAGCCATACGCATCGGCCGCGCCGCTTTCGACCAGCGGCAGCGCCTGAATGGCCTTGACGGCGGAGCGCGGAAACACCGGCTTCGAGGTATCGCCGATCTCCCAGACCGACTTGCCGTCGGCATCGAAGACCGCGACGGCACCACGATGCGCGCTCTCGACGATCGCGCCGCGCAGAACCTCGATCAGTACCGGATCTGTCATGTCACCTCCCGATGGCGCACGATCTCGAAAATCGGAACCGACTTTGGAGACGTGCGCCGAATCAAAGCGTTACAACGTCCTTTGCGTCCGCTAAAAGGCGCGCTGCGCGGTAATTCGGGCGGTTTATCTGATCCGGTCGAGAATGGAAACGTAGTTGGCGACCGCCGCGCCGCCCATGTTGAAGATGCCGCCGAGTTTCGCGCCCGGCACCTGGATGCCGCCGGCTTCGCCGACAAGCTGCATGGCGGTCAGGACATGCATCGACACTCCGGTGGCACCGATCGGATGGCCCTTGGCCTTCAGGCCACCGGAGGGATTGACCGGCAGGCGGCCATCCTTGGCAGTTGTGCCGTCCAGGGCCAGTTTTGCGCCCTCACCCGGCTTTGCCAGGCCCATCGCCTCATATTCGATCAGTTCGGCGATGGTGAAGCAGTCATGCGTCTCGAGGAAGGAGAGATCGTCGAGGGTCACGCCGGCGTCCTTCAGCGCGCGTGTCCAGGCCTGTTCGCAGCCCTCGAACGACAGGATGTCGCGTTTCGACATCGGCAGGAAATCCTGCACATGCTCGTTGGCGCGGAAAGCGACGGCGCGGCGCATTTTCAAGGCGGTCGCCGTGTCGGCAAGGACAAGGGCGGCGGCACCGTCGGAGACTAGCGAGCAGTCCGTACGCTTCAACGGGCCGGCAACGAAGGGGTTCTTTTCGCTCTCCTGACGGCAGAATTCATAGCCGAAATCCTTGCGCATCTGCGCATAGGGATTGTCGACGCCGTTCTTGTGGTTCTTGGCGGCGATCATGGCCAGCGCATCGGACTGGTCGCCGTAGCGCTGGAAATAAGCCTGCGCGATCTTGCCGAAAACGCCGGCGAAGCCCGCCGGCGTCTCGCCGTCCTCGGGCAGATAGGAAGCCTTGAGCAGGTTCTTGCCGATCTCGGGACCAGGCGTCGTCGTCATCTGCTCGGCGCCGACCACCAGCACGATGCGGGCGGCGTTTGCATCGATGGCGCGGATGCCTTGCCTGACCGCCGCCGACCCTGTGGCGCAAGCGTTCTCGACGCGCGTCGCCGGCTTGAAGCGGAGCCGGTCGTCTGCCTGAAGAACCAGACTGGCGGTGAAGTCCTGGGCGGAAAAACCGGCGTTGAAATGGCCAAGCACGATCTCGTCGACCTCGTCAGGACCGACGCCGGCATGATCGAGCGCGTCCGTAGCGACCTTGACGATCAGGCTCTCAAGCGTCTCACCTTCGAGCTTGCCGAAGCGCGAATGCGCCCAACCAACGATGCATGCGGTCATGGCGGTCTCCATGCTTGGCGCCTGCCTAGTAAGTGGCTCACGGCGCATCTCGCCTTTATTGTTCAAATATAAACAATTCGACCCGCCTCGAAAAGGGCCGGAATCAGACAATCGCTTGGTGCAGGTTGCATCGGGTCGTCGATTCTTTGTTGATTGACCCGTCAATAAAAAATAAACTCGAGGCAAACGCCGGGAACAGCATGCCGAAAGTCGGAATGGAGCCAATGCGCCGCAAGGCGCTCATCGACGCGACGATCTCGGCGATCGGCGAGCGCGGTTCGCTCGACGTAACCATGTCCGAAATCGCCGGACGCGCCGGAGTGTCGTCGGCCCTAGCCCATCATTATTTCGGCGCCAAGGACGAGTTGCTGCTGGCGACGATGCGGCACATCCTGGCCGAACTGACCGCCGACACGTTGCGCGCCCTTCAGGCCGCCGGCACGCCACGCGAACGCGTCTCGGCGGTCGTGGCCGTCAACTTCTCGGACATCCAGTTCCGGCCGCAGACCATCGCCGCCTGGCTCGCCTTCTATGTCGAGGCGCAGAAATCGTCCTCGCTGCGCCGATTGCTCAGGGTCTATGCGCGGCGGCTGCATTCGAACCTGATGAGCGGGTTGACCGGGATCCTGCCCAGAGCCGAAGCCGACCGCGTCGCCGAAGCGACGGCGGCGATGATAGACGGGCTCTATATCAGGCGTGCATTGAAGGACGGCGTGCCTGACGCCGCGACCGCGATCGCGCTGGTCGAGGACTATCTCGAAACCAAACTCGGCGAGCGGTGCAGGCAGTGACAACGAAGCGGCCCAATTTCCTGATCGTCATGGTCGACCAGCTCAACGGGACCTTGTTCCCGGACGGGCCGGCAGCCTTCCTGCATGCTCCGCATCTGAAAGCGCTGGCGGCGCGCTCGGCACGATTTGCCAACAACTACACGGCCTCGCCGCTCTGCGCGCCAGGCCGCGCCTCGTTCATGAGCGGCCAATTGCCGTCGCGTACCGAAGTCTATGACAACGCCGCCGAGTTCGCCTCGTCGATCCCGACCTTTGCCCATCATCTGCGCTCCGACGGCTATCACACCTGCCTGTCTGGCAAGATGCACTTCGTCGGCCCGGACCAATTGCACGGATTCGAGGAGCGACTGACCACCGATATCTATCCGGCCGATTTCGGCTGGACGCCGGATTATCGCAAACCCGGCGAGCGCATCGACTGGTGGTATCACAATCTCGGCTCCGTCACCGGCGCGGGTGTCGCGGAAATTACCAACCAGATGGAGTATGACGACGAGGTCGCCTTCCACGCGGTGCAGAAACTCTATGATTTCGCCCGCGTTTCCGACGAGACCGCGCATCGACCCTGGTGCCTGACGGTCTCTTTCACCCATCCGCACGATCCCTATGTGGCGCGGCGCCAGTATTGGGATCTCTACGAGGACTGCCCCGCGCTCGAACCCGAAGTGGGCTTCATCCCTTACGACAAGCAGGATCCACATTCGCAGCGGCTCTACAAGGCGTCCGACTACGACAGTTTCGACATCACGGCGGAGCAGGTCCGCCGCGCGCGGCGCGGCTACTTCGCCAACATTTCCTATCTCGACGATAAGGTCGGCGAATTGTTGTCGGTGCTGGAACGCACGAGGATGCTCGACGACACGATCATCCTGTTCTGCTCGGATCACGGCGATATGCTCGGCGAGCGGGGACTGTGGTTCAAGATGTGCTTCTTCGAAGGCTCGGCGCGGGTACCGCTGATGATCGCCGGAAAGGGCGTGCCGGCGGGCCTGATCGGGGCGCCTGTTTCCAATCTCGACGTGACGCCGACACTATGCGATCTCGCCGGCCTCGACATGAGCGCGATCGCGCCCTGGACCGATGGCCAGTCGCTGCTGCCGCTATTGGATGGCAAGCAGCGCACCGCGCCCGTGCTGATGGAATATGCCGCCGAAGGCTCGAATGCGCCGTTGGTGGCGATCCGCGACGGCCGCTACAAATTCATCCACTGCGAGATCGATCCGCCGCAACTCTACGATATCGAATCCGATCCGCACGAGCTGAGCAACCTGGCCACCGATCCGGCGCATGCCGATCTGGTGGCGGCTTTCATGGAAAAGGTGCGCACGCGCTGGGACATGGCGGCTTTCGACGCTGCCGTGCGGGCCAGCCAGGCGCGGCGCTGGGTGGTCTATCCGGCGCTGCGCAACGGCACGCACTACCCCTGGGAGTTCCAGCCGCTGCAAAAGGCCTCGGAACGCTACATGCGCAATCACATGGATCTCAACGTGCTCGAAGAGCAGAAACGTTTTCCGCGAGGCGAATGATGGCAGACCTTCTCGTCCCGTCCCTCGACCATCTCAGGCAGGCCTATGCGGTCACCTCCCGGGCGACGCAGATCACGCCGCTGCTGGAATCGACGGCCTTGGCCAGAGAGATCGGGGCCGCCCGCGTGTTCATCAAGCCGGAATCGCTGCAATGGGCGGGATCGTTCAAGGTGCGCGGCGCTTACTGGCGTTTGAAGCAGCTTTCGGCCGATGAAGCCAGGGAAGGTGTCGTCGCCTATTCATCCGGCAATTTCGCACAAGGGCTGGCCGCCGCCGGCCAGGCTCTCGGCATTCCCGTGACCATCGTCATGCCGATCGATGCGCCGGCCGCCAAGCGCGACGCCACGGCGGGCTACGGAGCCCGCGTCGTGCTGACCGACCATGGCGAGCGTGCGCGTGAGGAAGTCGCGGCCGCCAAGGCGCGCGAGATCGCCGAAACGGAAGGCCTGGCGCTGCTGCATCCCTTCGACGATCCGGAAATCGTTGCCGGCCAGGCCGGTGCCGGGCTGGAAGCGCTCGACCAGCTCGCGGCCAAGGAGGCCAGCGCCGACCTGTTGTTCTGTTCTGTCGGTGGCGGTGGATTGATCGGCGGCGTTTCGCTCGCCTTCCACTACCTGTCTCCCGCTACCGAGATCATCGGTGTCGAGCCGGAAGGTTTCAACGGCATGGGCTCGTCGCTGGCGCATGGCAGTATCGAGACGATGCCGATCGGCCCGAAATCGATCTGCGACGGACTGATGTCGCGACGGCCGGGCGATGCACCCTTCGCTGCGGTCAGGACCGCCGGCGTTCGCGGCATCACCGTCGACGATCAATCGGTGCGGCGCGCCATGCGGATCGCCTTCGAGCGCATGAAGCTGGTGCTCGAGCCGTCAGGCGCCGCGTCCCTTGCGGCACTGCTCGGCGGCAAGGTGGATGTGAAGGGCAAGACCGTCCTTGTGGTGGCAACTGGCGGCAATGTCTCGCTCGCCGATTTCATCACGCATATGAACGATGGGCGCATATGAACCATGCTTGAAGCGGATTTCGTCATCATCGGCTCCGGTTCGGCCGGCTCGGCCATGGCCTATCGGCTGTCGGAGGACGGCAAGCATTCGGTCATCGTCATCGAATTCGGCGGGTCGGACATCGGGCCGCTGATCCAGATGCCTTCAGCGCTATCGATCCCGCTCAACATGAGCCTCTACGACTGGGGCTTTGCCAGCGAGCCGGAGCCACACCTCGGCGGCCGCGTGCTGGCGACACCGCGCGGCAAGGTCATCGGCGGCTCGTCCTCGATCAACGGCATGGTCTATGTGCGCGGCCATGCCCGCGACTTCGACCACTGGGTCGAACAGGGCGCGGCCGGTTGGGGCTTTGCCGACGTGCTCCCCTATTTCAAGCGCATGGAAGACGCGAACGGCGGCGAAGATGGCTGGCGCGGTCACGGTGGCCCGCTGCACGTGCAGCGCGGCTCGCGGCGCAATCCGCTCTACGGTGCGTTCGTCGAGGCCGGCCGCCAGGCCGGGTTCGAACTGACCGACGACTACAATGGCGCCAAGCAAGAAGGCTTCGGGCCGATGGAGCAGACCATAAGCGGCGGCCGGCGCTGGTCGGCTGCATCAGCCTATCTGAAGCCGGCCCTCGGGCGCAAAAACGTCAATCTGGTCAAAGGCTTTGCGCGGCGCGTGATCATCGAGAATCAACGCGCCGTCGGCGTCGAGATCGAGGCTCACAAACAGATTCAAGTCGTTAAGGCGCGACGCGAGGTGATCGTCGCCGCGTCGTCGATCAATTCACCCAAGATCCTGATGCTGTCCGGCATCGGCCCGGCCGAGCATTTGCGCGAAAATGGCATCCCTGTCGTGGCCGACCGGCCCGGCGTCGGCCGCAATTTGCAGGACCACATGGAGCTCTATATCCAGCAGGAATCATTGCTGCCGATCACGCTCAATTCGGTGCTGAACCCGTTCTCGAAAGCGCTGATCGGCGCGCAATGGCTGTTCTTCAAGTCCGGTCTCGGCGCCACCAATCACTTTGAGGCGGCGGCCTTCGTGCGCTCGCGCGCCGGCGTCGACTATCCGGACATTCAGTACCATTTCATTCCGGCGGCGGTACGCTATGACGGCAAGGCGGCGGCGAAGTTGCATGGCTTCCAGGCGCATGTCGGACCGATGCGATCGAAGTCGCGCGGCTCGGTGACGCTGCGCTCGCCGGACCCGAAATCGAAGCCGGTGATCCGCTTCAACTACATGTCTCATCCCGACGACTGGACGGAGTTCCGCCACTGCATAAGGCTGACCCGCGAAATCTTCGGCCAGCCGGCATTCGACGCCTATCGCGGCAAGGAAATCTCGCCGGGCAGCCATGTGCAGTCGGATGCCGATCTCGACATCTTCATCAGGGATCATGCCGAGAGCGCCTACCATCCTTGCGGCACCTGCAAGATGGGCCGCGCCGACGATCTGATGAGCGTCGTCGATCCGGAGTGCCGGGTCATCGGCATTGACGGACTGCGGGTCGCCGATTCCTCGATCTTTCCGCGGGTCACCAACGGCAATCTCAACGCGCCGTCGATCATGACCGGCGAGAAGGCATCCGACCACATTCTCGGGCGCACGCCGCCGGCACCGTCCAACCAGGAACCATGGATCAATCCGCGCTGGCGGGTATCGGACAGATAGCGCATGATCGTGTCACCGCACGATCCGCATGCCGCGAAAGACAATTCGGAGACCTCCCATGCGCGCGCAGCCCACGGCATCGCACTATGTCAACGGACGCTACATCGATGATGAGCAAGGCGCGCCGCTGCCGGTCATCTATCCCGCAACCGGCGAGACCATCGCCATGCTGCGCTCGGCGACGCCGAACGTTCTGGAGCTCGCCATCGAGGCGGCACGTGCCGCGCAGCCGCCCTGGGCGCGGCTGAAGCCGGTGGAGCGCGGACGCATCCTGCGCCGCGCCGCCGACATTTTGCGCGCCCGCAACGCCGACCTTGCGCGGATCGAGACACTCGACACCGGCAAGGCAATCCAAGAGACGTTGGTCGCGGACGCACCTTCGGCCGCCGACTGCCTCGAATATTTCGGCGGCGCGGTCGCCACCTACAATGGCGAGGCTGTCGATCTGGGTGGCCCCTTCGCCTACACCAGGCGCGAAGCGCTCGGCGTGTGTGTCGGCATCGGCGCCTGGAACTACCCCATCCAGATCGCCGGCTGGAAATCGGCACCGGCGCTCGCCATGGGCAACGCCATGGTGTTCAAGCCGTCGGAAAACACGCCGCTTTCGGCGCTCGCGCTGGCCGAGATCTACAGCGAAGCCGGGTTGCCCGACGGGCTGTTCAACGTCGTGCAGGGTTACGGCGATGTCGGCGCCGGGCTTGTCGGCCACGACGTCGTCGCCAAGGTCTCGGTGACCGGCTCGGTGCCGACCGGCCGAAAGGTGCTGTCGCTTGCCGGCTCGAAGATGAAGCATGCGACGATGGAGCTTGGCGGCAAGTCGCCGCTGATCGTCTTCGACGATGCCGACATCGAGAACGCCATCGGCGGCGCCATGCTCGGCAATTTCTATTCGACCGGCCAGATCTGTTCCAACGGCACGCGCGTTTTCGTGCAGAGCGGCATCCACGATCGCTTCGTCGACCGTCTGATAGAGCGGACGAAGAAAATCCGCATCGGCGATCCGCTCGACCCCGAGACCCAGATGGGACCGCTGGTCTCGAAAGCGCAGCACGACAAGGTGATCGGCTATATCGAGATCGGCAAGCAGGACGGGGCGACGCTGGCCTGCGGCGGCAACATGCCTTCGCTGCAGGGCTTTGACGGTGGCTTCTTCGTCGAGCCGACGGTGTTCACCGGCGTCACCGACACGATGCGCATTGCCCGCGAGGAAATTTTCGGACCGGTGATGAGCGTGTTGAAGTTCGACGGCGAGGACGAGGTGATCGACCGCGCCAACGATACCGAATTCGGTCTTGCCGCAGGCGTCTTCACCCGCGACCTGCCGCGCGCCCACCGCGTCATCGCCGAATTGCAGGCCGGCACGTGCTGGATCAATGCCTACAACCTGACGCCGGTGGAAATCCCCTTCGGCGGCTTCAAGCAGTCCGGCATCGGCCGGGAGAATTCGCTGGCCGCACTGGCATTCTATTCGCAGTTGAAGTCGGTGTATGTCGAGACGGGGGATGTGGCGAGCCCGTATTGAGTGGCCGGCGCGAAGCACCCCCCTCTGCCCTGCCGGGCATCTCCCCCTCAAGGGGGGAGATCGGCTACTTTGGCGCCAACCCCTCTTTGCAACGTTGAAAATTAGCGAAAGCGTTGAAGCGCGTAATCTCCCCCCTTGAGGGGGAGATGCCCGGCAGGGCAGAGGGGGGCCTGACGGAGTGCAACGGCTCTCAAGTCGCCTTCTCCGCCGTCCCATCTAGATACTGGGTCAGCGCGCAGACCAGATGATAGAAGATGCTGGCCGGCACGTCTGATGCCAGCGAGCGGCCGCGTTCGTCGATGCGGTCGATCCACAAGCCGAGCGGCGCCGGGTCGATGTGCCAGCGGAACAACCGGCCGACACGCGCCTCGATCTCCGGCTTCAGATCGGGACCGCCCGATCCATCGAGCGCGATCGCGGCCTTGATTGCCTCGGCCTGCGGCCAGCTGCGCGAGACGCGATCCAGCGGCAGGCCTTGCCGCGAGACGGCGCCATAAGCGAGACCAGTGGCACGATTCAGGCCATTGGCGATGGCCGAGGCATAGAGCTTCCTGGCGAAGCCGCTCAATTCGGCCTGGCCGCTGCGCCGAGCGAAATCGACCAGCAGCGAGGCCCATTCGAAGTGGTGGCCGGGCTCTGTCCACGTACCTTTCTCACCTGCGGAGGGTTTCCATTCGGCATCGAAATATTCGCCGAGCGTCCAGCTTTCCGGATCGAAGAAATGACTGCGGAAGAGGTCGATAATGCGCGCCGCGCGCCGCAAATGGGCGCGCTCGCCTGTCGCCTGATGCCAGGCCAGAAAGGCCTCGAGCAAATGCATATGCGGGTTGGAGCGCCGCTCGCCTTCGCCGTCCGATGTTTCCAGGAAGCCGGTCATGCGACGATCCTCGAGATGCGCATCGAGAAAGGTGAAAGTCTCTTCGCCGAGCCGCAAGGCGTCTGGGTTGCCGGACATGTGCGCATGCGCCAGCGCCAGGAGCACGCAGGAATGGTCATAGGCGTCTTCGGTGGCGTCGACGACAGAGCCGTCGACATTCAGCGTGCGCACCCAGCCGCCCTTGCCGGTGCGGCCCTTCCCGGCCATGAACCCGATACCGTGGCTGATCAGCCGATCGGCCGGACCGTTCCAGCCGCGCGCCTTGGCGACGGCGAAAGCATAGACCTGCCTGGCCTGGGTGCGCATGCGTTTGGGCTTCATCAGCGGCGAGGCGTCGAGGCCAAGCGCTTCGTGGAACCCGCCATGGCGGTCGTCAACGCCTGAAGTCGACCATAGCGGCAAGGTTTCCTGGAACAGCCAGTGATGCACGCGCCGCCGCCAGGCGCCGCTTTCGATGACGCGATCATGCGCCGGTGTGAACCTGGCCTCCAGCCGACCCGACTTTTCGAGTTGTTCGACGATCTTCTTGACGTGCTGGCTGTGGCTGACCGGGGCGACGAAAGTGGCGTCCGATGTCGAGACGATGGCGACGTCCTTCATGCCGATCGCCGACAGCAAGCGGCCGTCGCCACGGATATAGGAATTCTCGCAATCGATGGCGACGACATCGCCGACGATGACATTGCCCTTGCTGTCGGACGGACCGACATCGAGCAGCGACTGCCAGGAGCCGAGGTCGTTCCAGCGGAAGCCGGCCGGCACCATGGCGATATGCTCCGCCCGCTCCATGATGGCGTAGTCGATCGAGGTAGAGGGAATGGCGGTGTAGAGTTCAATCGGCATGTAGAGGCCGGAAAGATCCGATGTCGCTGCCAAATAGGCGGTTTCGGTCGTCTGCCATATCTTCGGTTCGAAAGCCGCGAAGGCATCGCGCATGGCGCTGGCCCGAAACAGGAAGATGCCGGTGTTCCAATAGAAGTTTCCGGCCTTGAGATAGCCCCGCGCCGTCGCAAGGTCCGGCTTTTCGACGAAACGCGAGACGTCGAAGACACCGGCCCTGTCGGCCGCGACCTCGATATAGCCGTAGCCGGTCTCGGGCTGGGCGGGCTTGATGCCGAACACCACCAACCTGCCGGCGCGCGCCGCCTCGGCACCCGCCTCGACGCTCCGCCAGAATTGGCTCGACGTCGATATCTCGTGATCGGACGGCACCACCAGCACCAGGCTGTCGCCGAACTCCGACAGAGTGCGTAGCGTCGCCAGCGCGACGGCGGCGGCGGTGTTGCGTCCGGTCGGCTCGAACAGCGGACCACCGCCGGCGAGATCGAGGCCAGCAAGGTCGGCATGGACCCGCTCGGCGTGGCGCTCCGAAGCGATCAGGAAGATCGGCGTTTCACCTTCCGGCCGCGCTGCCAGCCGACGCAAGGTCTTGGCCAACATCGAGCCGTCGCCGGACAGATCGTGGAACTGCTTGGGATTGTCCTCGCGCGACAGCGGCCACAGCCGCGAGCCGACGCCGCCGCTCATGACGAAACTGACGATGCGCTCGGTCATTCGACTACCATTCAAAAATCTGGTTGTAGGCGCCCACTTCCGGGCTGCGCCGCAGCACGGCGTCGACGGCGTCGAACATCTGCCGGCGGCGGTCGGACGATACCGGGCTCTCCACCACCACGACAAGCTCGGGCTTGTTCGACGAGGCGCGCACCAGCCCCCAAGTGCCGTCTTCGGCGACGACGCGCACCCCGTTGACGGTGATGAGGTCCGATATTTTCTGCCCGGCGAAAATCGCCCCTTCGCGCTTCATCGCCTGAAAATCCGACACCACGCGCTCGACCACGGCATATTTCACATCATCCCCGCAGTGCGGCGACATGGTCGGCGTGCCGAAGGTCAGCGGCAGCGCATGAAAGAGATCGGCCATCGAACTGGCCGGATTGCGGTCCAGCATCTGACAGATGGCGATGGCCGTGACCAGGCCGTCGTCATAGCCGCGCCCGATCGGCGCATTGAAGAAGAAGTGGCCTGACTTCTCGAAGCCGGCGGCCGCGCCCAGTTCGGCGACACGGCGCTTGATGTAGGAGTGGCCGGTCTTCCAGTAATCGGTGACGGCACCGTTGGCGCGCAACACTGCGTCGGTGTTGAACAGGCCGGTCGACTTGACGTCGACGACGAAGATCGAGCCGGGATGCTGGCTGGAGATGTCGCGCGCCAGCATCACGCCAACCTTGTCGGCGAAAATCTCGTTGCCTTCATTATCGACGACGCCGCAGCGGTCGCCGTCGCCATCGAAGCCAAGACCGACATCGGCGCCGGTCTCCAGCACCTTGTCCCTGATAGCATGCAGCATCTGCATGTCTTCCGGGTTGGGATTGTAGCGCGGAAAGGTGTGGTCGAGTTCGACGTCGAGCGGGATGACCTCGCAGCCGATACCTTCCAGTGCCTGCGGCGCAAAGGCGCCGGCGGTGCCGTTGCCACAAGCGGCGACCACTTTCAGTTTTCGGGTGATGCGTTTTTCGCGAGTGAGGTCATCGAGATAGGCCGCGCGAAAATCGCGGACGAAATCATAGGAGCCGCCGCCAATGAGATCGAAATCGCCAGCGAGCACGATCGCTTTCAGCGCGCTCATTTCTTCCGGACCGAAAGTCAGGGGCCGCGCCGCGCCCATCTTGACGCCGGTCCAGCCATTCTCGTTGTGCGAAGCAGTGATCATCGCGACTGAAGTCATGTCGAGAGCGAATTGGGCGAAATAGGCCATCGGCGACAGAGCGAGGCCGATATCCGTTACCCGCGCGCCGGCTGCCATCAGCCCGGACACCAGCGCCAGCTTGATCGAAAGCGAATAGGAACGGAAATCATGCCCGGTGACGATATCGGGGCCGGCGCCAAGGCGGCGGATCAACGTGCCGAGCCCCATGCCGAGCGCCTGGACGCCGACGAGATTGAGCTCCGGCGGCACGGTCGAGCCGGTATGACCGAACCACCAGCGCGCATCGTATTCGCGAAAGCCGGACGGACTGATCAGTGCGGCGGTTTCGAATTCGAAGCTGTTGGGTCGCGCCTCGCCAACGATCCTGGGGGTCAAGACTGGAAAACTCCGAGCGGCTGCATCACAGACTGTCGAGATCTTGGCTACCACACAAAGCATTTAAACCGTGTTTATTCCTGGGAAAATCCTCCCGGCGACGACATGCACGGTGAAAGCTGATGAAATGCGACAGAAGGGCTGCCATTGCCGCTTGCAGGAACGAGGTATGGCGGTTATAAGCCCGCGGTCTGGTCACGGAGTGTAGCGCAGCCTGGTAGCGCACCTCGTTCGGGACGAGGGGGTCGCAGGTTCAAATCCTGCCACTCCGACCAGAAAAAACAATATGTTAGCGCATCCCGACTTTGGCGCCCCACCTGATATCCCACCTGAAACTTGGCGCCATGAGCGGCTGCCTCCTAAAAAGTTCCGTGAATTCCTCCAGGCGATGTCTTCGATGTCCCGAAGTCCGCCTTCATCAAATCCGATGCGAGCCGGCGACTTGATTGCGGTCTCCATGATTGGGGTTGAATCAGCCCTATGCGTTGGCCTTTAGATCTCCGTTCCAGCGACAAAGTGATCGCAACAATGGTTTGAGCCAATGGCTGATGATCGGTAGGGCATTTTGACGAGACAGACCCCTGCGCTACCTCAATAATGGGATCACGGCTGACGAAGCAGTGCCAGAGAGGTTGCGGATATGAATGTTATTTCGAACTCGGGCCTGTCGTCCTCCGTGGTACTCGCTTTGTTTCTTGCCGCCGGCTGTTCGTCGATCGGCCGAACCGTCGATCCGTCCAAATATGAAAGCATGAGCTGTACCGAGCTCAACAGCGCGCTGGGAGACACCGCCCGCAATATCTCGCAGACCGCAATCACCCGCGGCAAAGTCGCGAACACCAGCGTTCCACGCTGGTTGCTGGGCGGCTCGCGCGTGAAGGCGGCGATCGCCAACCGTGAAACGGCTGGCATCGACCGGCTGAAGCAGCAGCAACAGGCCATCGTCGCGGTGCGGGCGCGCAAGTGCCTGAGGTCAGCGGACTAGCGGACAGTGTGGTCCTGAAGAATTTGCATCATCTCGCGGTGACTGCCCTCAGGCGCTCAAACGGAACCGCGTGACGTCGATCGCGGCATTCATGAGCGTCTGCGTATAGGCAGCTTGCGGGTTGCTGAAGATGGCCTCGGTCGGCCCCTCCTCGACGATCTTGCCCTGCTTCATGACGATGATGTAGTCGGCCATGGCGCGCACGACGGCAAGGTCGTGGCTGATGAAGAGGTAGGACAGTTCGTGGTCAGCCTGCAGCTTGCGCAGCAATTCGACGATCTGTTTCTGCACCGAGCGGTCGAGCGCCGAGGTCGGCTCGTCCAGTACCACCAGCTTTGGTTTCAGGATCATGGCGCGGGCAATGGCGATGCGTTGCCGTTGCCCGCCGGAGAATTCATGCGGGTAGCGGTTGCGGGCGTTGGGATCGAGACCGACTTCCCGCAAGGCCTCGACCGCGCGCTGGTCGCGCTGCTTGCCCGACAGGTGCGGCTCGTGCACCAGCAGCCCTTCGGTGATGACCTGGCCCACAGTCATGCGCGGTGACAGCGAACCGAACGGATCCTGGAAGACGAGCTGCATCTCGCGCCGCAGCGGCCGCATCGCCTGCCGGTCGGCCTGCGAAATGTCGCGGTCGCCGAAGCGGATGAGGCCATCGCTGGGCAGCAGCCGCAGCAAGGCGCGGCCGAGCGTGGATTTGCCCGAGCCGGATTCGCCGACGATGCCGATGGTCTGGTTGCGTTGCAGCCGGATGGAAATGTGATCGACCGCACGCAGCATCAGCGGCTCGCCGCCGAGAAAACCGCCGCCGATCCTGAATGTCACTTCGACATTCCTGCCTTCGAGCACCACGGGAGCGGCGGCAGGCGGCGGCGCCTTGCTGCCGGTCGGCTCGGCCGCCAGCAGCATCTTGGTATAGGCATGCTGCGGATCGACGAAGATCGCTTCGGCGTCGCCCTCCTCCACCACCTCGCCTTGGCGCATCACATAGACCCGATCCGCGAAGCGGCGGACGATGCCGAGGTCGTGGGTGATGAAGACGATCGCCATGCCGAGCTTGCGCTGCAGCTCGGCAAGCAGCACCAGGATCTGCGCCTGGATGGTCACGTCCAGCGCCGTCGTCGGCTCATCGGCGATCAATATGTCGGGATCGTTGGCAAGCGCCATGGCGATCATCACGCGCTGGCGCTGGCCGCCGGACATTTCGTGCGGATAGGATTTCATCCGCCGTTCCGGATCTGGAATATGCACAAGCCGCAAAAGCTTGAGCGCCTCTTCGCGCGCTTCGGCGGCCCTCAAGCCGCGATGCCGGCGGATCGGTTCGATCAGCTGGTTGCCGATCGAATAGAGCGGATCGAGCGAGGTCATCGGCTCCTGGAAGATCATGCTGATCTTGCGGCCGCGGACCTGGTTCAGCTCGGTTTTGCTCAGCGTCAGAAGGTTGCGGCCGCGATAGTCGACACTGCCTGACGCTTCGCCATTGGACGCCAGCAGGCTCATCGCCGCCATCATCGTCTGGCTCTTGCCGGATCCGGATTCGCCGACCACGGCAACGGTTTCGCCCGCATTGACGTGGATGTTGATGCCTTTCACCGCCTCGACCGCACCGTCGAGCGTGCGGAAGCGGACGCGTAGGTCCTTGACGCTGAGGATCGTTTCGGAAGCAGCCATTTCAGCGGTCCCCACTTTTATCGATCTCTAGGGTCGAGCGCGTCGCGCAAGCCGTCGCCGACGAAATTCAGGGCGAACAGCGTCGAGACGAGGAAGAAGGCGGGAAACAGCAGCAACCAGTTGGCCGTGCCGATATTCTTGGCGCCGACGGAGATCAGCACGCCCCAGCTGGTCATCGGCTCCTGGATGCCCAGCCCAAGGAACGACAAGAAGCTTTCCAGGATGATGACCTGCGGCACCAGCAGCGTCATGTAGATGACGACCGGACCGAGCAGATTGGGAATGACGTGGCGCAGCAGGATGCCACGCTGGCCAACGCCCATGGCTTCCGCCGCCTGGACATATTCTTGGCGACGGATCGACAGCGCCTGGCCGCGCACGATGCGCGCCATGTCGAGCCACAGCACGGCGCCGACCGCCAGGAACATCAGCACGAAGTTGCGGCCGAAGAACACCACCAGCATGATGACGAAGAAGATGAAGGGCAAGGAATAGAGCACATCGACGATGCGCATCATCACCTCGTCGACCTTGCCGCCGGCAAAGCCGGCAGCCGCACCATAGATCACCCCGATGACCACCGCCACGACACCCGCAAGCAGGCCGATGGCCAGAGATATGCGCCCGGCCATCAGCGTGCGCGACAGCAGATCACGGCCGGTGTTGTCGGTGCCGAACAGGAAATATTGCTGCTTGATCGACGCACTCATCGTCACTTCAAGTCCGTCGGGCGATTTGCTCTCGATGCTGGTCCCGTCAAAGGCATCGGAACGGTCGAGGTAGCGGATGTTGCGATCGTCGATCGGCTTGGTCGACTTGACGGTAACGAAAACCTGACTGCCTTCCTGCCGCCATTCCTTGATGTCGACCCGCATGCGCCTGATCGCTTCGCTAAGCGCCGTCTCGATCATCTCGGCCTTCGGATAGGCCGACAGGCTTGGCGGCATGCGCACGTAATCGGCGTAGATCGTGGTGTATTGATGCGGCACGAACGAGGGTCCGAACACACTGATGAACGCAATCGCGGCGACATAATAGAGGCTGAACATGGCGGCGCGATTGGCCTTGAGGCGTGCCCAGGCATCGCCCCAGAGCGAGCGGCCGATGATAGCGGGAGCCGTGGCTGTGATATCAGTCATAGCGCACCCTCGGATCGACGACCGCGTACATGACATCGACGATCAGGTTGAAGACGATGGTGAAGATGGCGATCACCACCACCGTGCCCAT
Organism: Mesorhizobium sp. M0587; assembly: GCF_040320945.1. Classification (NCBI taxonomy): domain Bacteria; kingdom Pseudomonadati; phylum Pseudomonadota; class Alphaproteobacteria; order Hyphomicrobiales; family Phyllobacteriaceae; genus Mesorhizobium; species Mesorhizobium sp. M0587. Next base: position 71,701 of record NZ_JAMYQP010000007.1, on the reverse strand, counting down.
CACCAGCGTGTAGTCGCGGTTGAGCGCGGCATCGACGAAATAGCGGCCGACGCCCGGGATGGAGAAGATCGTCTCGACGATGACCGAGCCGGTCAGCAGTGCCGCGGCTGCCGGGCCGGTGAAAGAGACGATCGGCAGGATGGCGCCGCGCAAGGCGTGCTTGACGACCACCGACCAGTCGGAGAGGCCGAGCGCGCGTGCCGTGCGTATATGATGGGATCGCAGGGATTCGATCATCGAGCCACGCATCAGCCGGGCGACGATGGCGATCTGCGGCAGAGCAAGCGTCAAAACCGGGCCGACCTTGTTGATAAAGGCGCCGTCGCCCCATCCACCGATCGGCAAAAGCTTCCAGGTCAGCCCGAACAGGAGCTGGATCACCGGGGCGATGACGAAGGTCGGGATGGTGCTGCCGGCGGTCGCCAGCGCAATCACCGTATAGTCGCCAAGCTTGTTCTGGTTGAGCGCGGCAATGGTGCCGAGCATGGAGCCGAGGAGCAGCGCCAGGATCAGCGCCGAGGCACCGAGCTGGACCGAAATGGGCAGGCCCTTGGCGAACAATTCGGTGACGGTGAAATCCGGCATGTTGTAGCTCGGCCCGAAATTGCCGCGCAACAGATTGCCGAGATAATGGACAAATTGCAGCCAGAGCGGATCGTTGAGCCCAAATTGGGCTTCGAGATTGGCCTTGATCTCGGGGCTTAGCCCTCGCTCCTGGTTGAACGGGCCGCCTGGCGCGACACGCATCAGGAAGAACGCCATCGTCACGATGACGAAAAGCGTCGGGATGGCGGTTAAAAGCCGCCGGAATACGTATCGCAGCATCGGTGCCCCGCTTGATCCAGAGCAACGCGCGTCCAGCTGGACGATTGCGCTCTAGCCTTCAAATCTTCGCATCGGGCTTTCCGAAAATCGATCCGATTCACGGGGTCCGATGCGACGGCAAGCCACCGCGCATTTCGATGCGCGGTGGCCCGGCCAGGGATCAGTCCTTGCTGATGAAGCGGGACGGATGCACGTCCATCACATTGTCGACGAAGCCATGCAGCTTCGAGGAGACGATATCGTGGTAGCTGTAATAGAGAAGCGGAATCTGGCCAACGTCGTCGATGAGGATGCGCTCGGCTTCAGCGAGGTCCTTCATGCGCTCTTCGGGCTTGCCGCCGGCGGCGGCTGCCTTGTCCATGGCCTCTTCGTATTTCGGGCTGTTGTAGTTCGAATAGTTGTTGCCGCTGGCCTTGCGCGTGATGCCGAGGAAGGTCTCCGGATCCTTGTAGTCGGCGATCCAGGCGGCACGCGCGACGTCATAATCGCCCTTCTGCTCGAGGAAGGAGTAGTGGGTCTTGGTGTCGGTATTGAGCAGCGTGACGTCAACGCCAAGCGGCTTCAACTGTTCCTGGATGGCGACCGCGGTGTTCTTGTGGTTTTCCGAAGTGTTGTAGCGGATCTCCATCTTCAATGGATGCTCGGGCGTATAGCCGAGTTTCTCGAGGATCTTCTTGGCGGCGTCCTCGCGGTCGATCTGAGGCATGTCGGCATATTTGGCCAGTGCCGGCGTGTAGCCCTCGATGCCGGGAGGCACCATCGAATAGCCGGGCAGCATCGAGTTCTGCCAGACCTTTTCGGCAATGAAGTCACGGTCGATCGCCATCGAGATGGCATTGCGCAGCTCGACATTGTCCCAAGGCGCCTTGTCGGTCTTGATCGCGTAATAATAGGTGCCGAGATACGGTCCGACGTGGATCTGGTCGCCAAACTTGGTCTTCAGGTCGGCGAGCTGTTCTGTCGGCAGATCGTCGTAGCTGTCGAGTTCGCCAGCCTCGAAGCGCTTCATCGCAGACGAGCGATCTTCGGTCGGAATGTAGTTGACCACGTCGAACTTGACGCTCGCGGCATCCCAGAATTTCGGATTCTTGACCAGTTTCATGTGGTCGTTGGGAACCCATTCGGCAAGCGAATAGGCGCCGTTGGACACCAGATTGCCGGGCTTGATCCAATCGGCGCCGAGCTTTTCGATGGAGGCCTTGCTGACCGGGTAGGTCGCCTGGTGGGTCAGCATCTCCAGGAAGTAGGGTGTCGGCGCCTTGAGCGTGATCTCCAGGGTATTTGCGTCAATCGCCTTGACGCCCATGTCCTCCGGCTTGCCCTTCTTGGTGTTGACTTCCTCGGCGTTCTTCACGGGATAGAGCATGGAAGCATATTCGGCGCCGGTCGCCGGATCCTCCAGCCGGTGGAAAGAGTAGACGAAGTCATCTGCCGTCACCGGGCTGCCATCCGACCACATGCCGTCCTTGCGAAGCTTGAACGTATAGACGGTGCCGTCATCCGAAACCGTCCAGCTCTCGGCGGCGCCTGGAATGACGTTGGCCTTCTCATCCTGCATGACCAGGCCCTGGAACAGGTCGCGCAAGACATTGGCCTCATAAACCGTCGAGGTCTTGTGCGGGTCGACCGATTCCGATTCGGCGGCGGTGCCTCGGTTGTAGACGGTCTCGGCGAAAGCCGGCGTATAGAATGTGCCGGCGGCTACCGCCATGGTCGTGGCGAATACCGTCGCCTTCAGCATATTTTTCAGCATGAAGTTCTCCCTGTCGGCGCTGCCGTCGGCACGCCTTTAAGTGTTGACGCCCCGGAACCGATTTCTGGCCCCTTTGAGCGCGCCGCCGGTTCCCTTCCTGCGGCTGGTGTCCAGACACTAACGCGGAGAATTTTTATTTCAACAGACTCTCTGGGTCACCCAAAGTAAGGCGGCACGAAAGCTGTGCCACGGCGATGAAAACACCAGCCGAAACCATAAGCTTGACTTGGTTTCCTCACCTCCACGCGATTTCTCTCGGGGAGTTTGCGGCCGCGTCGGTCCGTCGGGATGTGTTAATGCGTTTTTAAGCAACCAACAGTTACATTACAATCGGCTTCTATATAGTTCCTTCTCAGATGCGTGATAGTCATGAGTAGCAGAGCAAGTAAATTATCGATATTTTGCGAAATTTTGAATAAATTCAGAGAAGAACGTGCAACTTCCGCCGTTGAATTCGCCCTGCTCTCACCACTCTTCATTCTAATTTTGCTCGGCATGGTTGCATACGGTATATACTTCGGCGCCGCCAATTCGATCCAGCAGATCGCTGCCGATGCAGCCCGGACTGCCATCGCCGGATTGAATCAGACCGAGCGGCAGACGCTCGTGGCGAGTTTCGTCAGCAACAATGCCGGCGGATATCCCTTCGTCGACGCCAGCAAATTGACCTATCAGGCCAACGACAGTGCGGCCGACGGAAGCCAGTTCGTGGTGGCCATCCAGTACGATGCCCGCAACCTGCCGATCTGGAACCTTTTTCCAGGCATAGCCATGCCGGGGACCACGATCAAGCGCCAGTCGACGATAAGAGTTGGGGGCATCTGAATGTTGCTGCGCGGGCGCAAGAGGATCGGCCGGCTTGCTCGGCTGATGCTGGATGACAGGAAGGCGAACTTCGCCGTCATGACGGCATTGAGCGCGCCGGTCGCGTTGGCGTTGGCCGCGGTAGCCATCGACGAAGCCTCGATCTACGGCGAGCGCCGCGAAGCCCAGGCGATGGTGGACCTGGCGGCGATCACCGCGGCCTCGAACATCACCAAAATTCAAACCGCGGTGGTGACCACCCTCACCGACAACGGGATGCCAGGTGTTGTCGTTCAGAGTTCGGGACAGACGATCGCTCCAGCCGTCGGAAAGACCGTCGTGTCGGTTACGCCCGGGCGATACGCAACATCAACCGCCAATGTCAGCCAACGCTTCCAGGCTGGCGTAACACCCTACAACGCCGTCCATGTCACCCTGAAGAAGATTCCGGCGCGTTATTTCGCGAGTTCGCTTATCCCTTCTCCCATCATCGGCACCGAGGCCACCGCCAGCATGACGCCGGAGGCAACGTTCTCGGTCGGGTCGAGGCTGGCCAGCGTCAATGGCGGCATTCTCAACGCTTTGCTGAATGGTCTTCTCGGCAGCAACATCTCGCTCAGCGTCATGGACTACAACTCGCTGATCGCCGCGGATGTGAGCGTATTTTCGTTCGTGGACGCCCTGGCCGTCCAACTGAGCTTGACCGGAGTATCATATTCGGATGTGCTGGCATCCAAGGCGACCGTCGGCCAGATCGCCACCGCAATGGCTAACGTGCCCGGCCTCGGCAATACGGCAAAAGTCGCCTTGCAAACCATCGCGACCAAATCGACCAGCACGGTCAAGATTCCGCTCAGCCATCTCATCGATCTCGGTTCCGCCGGCAGTCTCGGCCTCGGGCAAAGGCCAGCCGGCCTCGGCGTCGACGCTAGCGCGATGGGAATGCTGATGGCCGCCGCCGGACTGGCAAACGGTTCGAAGCAGATCGACCTCGGTCTCAGCACCGGCATACCGGGAGTGCTGTCGACCACGCTCGCCATCGCCGTCGGCGAACCGCCGCAATCCTCGCCATGGCTGGCAGTCGGAGAAGTCGGCACCATTGTGCGGACGGCCCAGACCCGCATCAAGCTGGTGGTGAAGATCGGAGGCGGCAACAGCAGTATCGGGGGCGGCATTACCCTGGTGTCGGTCAGCCTGCCCCTGCATGTCGAAGTCGCCTATGCCGAGGCCAAGCTCACCGACATAAGTTGTCCGACAGGCCCGGACAGTATCAAGGTCAGCATCGCTACACGTCCCGGTATCGTGGAAGGGCATCTCGGCGACAGCAGCAGCGCCGGCTTCGCCGATTTCACCAAGAAGGAGACGTTTTCCAACACCGAAATCGCGGGCGTGAAACTTCTGCTCATCCCGCTGCTGTCCGTGGTGGGCTCAGCGGCGTTTGACATGGCCAACAACACGCCGACGACGCTGACTTTCAACAAGGCCGATATCGATGCCAAGACGATAAGGACCGCTTACACGCAAAATTTTACCCAATCGTTGACCACGTCGCTGGTCAGCGATCTGTCGCTGACGGCGAATTTGCTGGGTCTGCCGCTGAATCTGGACAGCCTTCTGGGATTTGTGAAGCCTCCAGTGGTGGCGCTTCTGAACGGCGTGGCGGCTCCGGTCGACACGTTGCTTGCCGACCTGCTCGCAACGCTCGGCGTGCGCCTCGGGGAAGCCGACGTCCGGGTCACCGGCGCAATTTGCGGGCGTTCCGTACTTGTTCAGTAAGGTGGCCGACGCCGCGCTGAATTAGGCAAGCCGTCCAAGAAAGCACCCGAGTGCCGGCAGCGAAAGCTCGTCCTCCCTGTGGGGCGAGGCATCGCCGCCAAGTTTCGCAACCCCTACGATATCCCGCGGCACCGGCCAATTCGCCGGCTCTCCGGAGAAGTTGAAGACGCAGAGCAGTCTTTCGCCGCCCTCCTCGCGGACAAAGGCCAGTACGTCGCCTTCGGCGTCGAGAAAGCGGATCGAACCTCCGACCAGCGCCGGATGCCGCTTGCGCAAAGCGAGCGCCGAACGGTAGGCGGAAAGTACCGATTCATCGCCGCTCTGTACATCGACCGCGCGAGCGCGGTGGCTTTCCGGCACCGGCAGCCAGGTTTTGCCGGTGGAGAAACCTGCATTGTCGGCGCCTGCTTCCCAGACCATGGGCGTGCGGCAGCCATCCCTTCCCTTCACACCGGGCCAGAAGCGGATGCCGACCGGATCGCGCAGGTCCTCATAGGCAAGTTCCGCCTCCTGCAAGCCGAGCTCCTCGGCCTGGTAGAGGCAGATCGAGCCGCGCAGGCAGGAGAGCAGCATGATCGAGAATTTGGCGACCGCGTCGGGATCGCCGCCCGGTCGCGTCCAGCGGCTGACATGGCGCACCACGTCATGGTTGGAAAACGCCCAACAGACCCAGCCATCGGTGACCGCATTTTCAAACGCCTCGACGCAGCCCCGCACATGGGCCGCCGAAAACTGCGGACCAAGCAGGTCGAAAGTGTAGCACATATGCAGTCTGTCGGCGCCAGAGGTGTAGGCGGCCAGCGTCTGCAACGAGCGGCCTTCATCGCCGATCTCGCCGACGGCAGCGCGGCCCTCATACTCGTCGAGCAGCGCCCTGAAGCGCTGGAGGAACGCCAGGTTCTCCGGCTGTGTTTTGTCGAACAGATGCTCCTGGTAGAGGTAGGTATTGGTCTCGCTGTTGGTCCCGGCGACGCTCGACGCCAAGGGTGGATTGCTGCGCAGCCAGCGGTCGTGGACATAGTAGTTGACCGTATCGAGCCGGAAACCGTCGACGCCACGGTCCAGCCAGAAGCGCACCGTATCCAGAAGCGCATCCTGGACGTCCGGATTGTGAAAATTCAGGTCCGGCTGCGAGGCGAGGAAATTGTGCATGTAGTATTGCCGGCGGGTCGAATCCCACTCCCAGGCCGGGCCCCCGAAGACGGACAGCCAGTTGTTGGGCGCGTTGCCATCGGGCTTGGTGTCGGCCCAGACGTACCAGTCGGCCTTGGGATTGTCGCGGCTGGCTCGGCTTTCGACGAACCATTCGTGCTGGTCGGATGAATGCGACAGCACCTGGTCGATGATGATTTTCAGGCCAAGGCGATGGGCCTCGGCGACAAGCGCATCGAAATCCTCCAACGTGCCGAACATCGGATCGACGGCACGGTAGTCCGACACATCGTAGCCCATATCGGCCATCGGAGACTTGAAGAAGGGCGACAGCCAGACGGCGTCGACGCCGAGCGCGGCGATGTGGCCTAGCCGAGATGTGATGCCCTTGAGATCGCCGCTGCCGTCGCCGGTCGAGTCCTGGAAGGATCGTGGATAGACCTGATAGATGACACAGCCGCGCCACCATTCGGCGTTGTCAGCCATCACGAACCCTTCCCGGCGCTGGCCTTTCCGGCCCGGCGCTCAATCATGAAGTTCACGCTGCGGCCCGGCAACGGGCGCGCAAGGTCGATCGGCTGCGTCTCGATCGCCTGATGCCATTGAAAGCCATCCCGCGACGGCAGCGCGAACACGCATTGCCGGCGATCGCCATTGATCATCACGGCAAGGCGGCCGGCCACTCCGCTGCTGTCGCCAAGCAGCATGACGAGGCGGTGCCGCGAGAGCTCACTCCAATCGGACTGGCCGAGCGGCGCTCCGGTTTCCGTCAGCCAGGCGACATCGGGGATGCCTGAAAGATCGGTGGCCTTCCCGGTCAGGAAATGCGTGTCCGACAGCGCAGGGAAAGTACGGCGCAGTGCGGAGAGCATCCCAACGTACCGCTCCAGCGCCTCGTCACGGCCTGCCCAGTCGAGCCAGGTGATCGCGTTGTCCTGCGCGTAGGCATTGTTGTTGCCTTGCTGGGTGCGGCCGAATTCATCGCCGGCCGTAAGCATTATGGTGCCGCGCGAGGCGAACAGCGTGGCAAGCAGCGTCTGCTGGTCGTTGAGGCGAGCCAATGCCACGGCCGGGTCGCCCGCCTCACCTTCCACGCCGTTATTCCACGACAGGTTCTCATTGTGGCCGTCGCGGTTCTGCTCAGCATTGGCGTCGTTATGCTTGCGCTCATAGCGCACGATGTCGGCAAGCGTCATGCCGTCATGGGCTGCAATGAAATTGACCGTACGGCTGGTCGGCTGGCCGGCTCTATCGAAAATGTCCGAGGATCCGGCAAGCCGGGTCGCCAGCGCGCCGATCATGCCTGCATCGCCACGCCAGAAGCGCCTGACATCGTCGCGGTATTTGTCGTTCCATTCGAGGAAGGGCGGCGGGAAATTACCAAGCTGGTAGCCGTCCACACCGATGTCCCAAGGCTCCGCGACCAATACGCGGTCGGCCAGCAGCGCATCCGTGCGCATCGCCTTCAGCAATGGCGCATCGGCATCGAATGTTCCGTCAATCCGGCCGAGGACCGGCGCCAGGTCGAAACGAAAACCGTCGACGCCGGTATTGAGAATGAAATGGCGGAGCGTATCGAGGACCATTTCCCGAACCACGGGATGGTCGCAGGCAAGAGTATTGCCCGTCCCGGTATCGTTGACGAGCCTGTTGTCCGACATGTGCCGGTAGTAGGCCTGGTTGTCGAAACCACGCAGCGACAGCGTCGGGCCAAGCCCGTCGCTCTCACCGGTGTGGTTGAAGACGAGATCGAGAATAACGCCAATGCCAGCCTCGCGCAGCGCGGCGACCGTAGCCCGCAATTCCATGATCCCGCCCGGCGCGAGACGCGGGTCGAGCGCCATGAAGGTGACGGGATTGTAGCCCCAGGCGTTGCGCAGCCCGAGGGGTGGCAAATGCCGTTCATCTATCGATGCCGTCACCGGCATCAATTCGACGGCGGAGACCCCGAGTTTTTTCAGGTGCTCGATGATAGCCGGGTGAGCTAGCGCTGCGACCGTACCGCGCAATTTTTCCGGGATATCCGGATGCAGCAAGGTGAAGGCACGCACCGGCACTTCGTAAATCAGACCACCGGGCTGAAAAAGCGGCGGCGCAGCCTTTGCCGGTTTTAGGGTGGCGGCAATCGCCTTCGGCATCAAGGGAGCGGTATCGGCCCCCTCGCCCCGGCGCTGGGCCAGCCGCCAGTCATGCGCGTAGGGCCTATCGATTTCGACGGCGTAGGGATCGGTCAGCAGCTTGTCGGGGTCGAACCACAACCCGCGCTCGGGCGCATAGTCGCCATCGGCACGAAAACCGTATCGGGCGCCGGCGGCAAGGCCTGGCACGAAGAGGGCATGGACGCCGTTGCCTTCCGGCTGCAACTCCAGCCGCTCGAACTCACGGCTTCCCTGCTCGTCGAAGATCGAGACCCAGAGGCGACGGGCCGACGACGACCAGGCGGCAAAGCGGATGCCTTCGGGGGTGATGATGGCGCCGAGCTGGTTCATGGGCTCGTCCTCCACCCTCCCGCTTGTTGGGAGGGTCGCGAACGACGTGAGCGGGGTGCGGTGCGCCGCAGGAAAAGCGCTTTACGAGCACCCCGATCCGCTTCGCGGATCGACCCTCCCCACAAGGGGGAGAGTGAAGCCGCCACCACGCTCAAGTAATCACGCTCGGCTTGTCGCGGCCGGTGTGGCTCTTTATCCCGGCTATGTCATCGGCGGCAGCAATGAGATCGGCGAGTGCTGCCTGCGTATCGAGATCGTGCCTCGCCTTGTCCGGCTCGTAGCGCTCGATGTAGACGCGCAAGGTCGCGCCCGAGGTGCCTGTGCCGGAGAGCCGGAAGACGACACGCGAGCCGCCTTCGAACAGCACCCGGATGCCTTGATGCTCGCTCACCGAACCATCGACCGGATCGCGATAGGCGAAGTCGTCGGCGCTGGCGATCGTCATGCCGCGCACGCCGGTGCCCGGCAGCGAGCCGAGCCTGGCGCGCAGTTCATCGACCAGCGCGTTGGCGCGGTCGCTCTCGACCTCTTCATAGTCGTGGCGCGAATAATAGTTGCGTCCGTAGGCCGCCCAATGCTCGGTGACGATCTGCTTGCAGCTTTCGCCGCGCGCGGCAAGGATATTGAGCCACAAAAGCACCGCCCAAAGGCCGTCCTTTTCGCGGACATGGTTGGAGCCGGTGCCGGCGCTTTCCTCGCCGCAGATCGTCGCCATATCGGCGTCGAGCAGATTGCCGAAGAACTTCCAGCCGGTCGGCGTCTCATAGATGCCGATGCCGAGTTTTTCGGCGACGCGATCGGCCGCGCCGCTGGTCGGCATCGAGCGGGCAATGCCTTTCAGCCCGTCCTTGTAGCCCGGCGCCAGGCGGGCGTTGGCGGCAAGCATGGCGACAGAATCCGACGGAGTGACGAAAATGCCCTTGCCGATGATCAAATTGCGGTCGCCGTCGCCATCGGATGCGGCGCCGAAATCCGGCGCGTCCGGCCCCATCATCTCATCATAGAGATGTTTGGCATGGACGAGATTGGGGTCCGGGTGATGGCCGCCGAAATCCGGCAGCGGCTTGAAATTGCGGCAGGTGCCGTTGGGCGCGCCAAGCCGGTGTTCGAGAATCTCCTTGGCGTAGGGACCGGTCACCGCATGCATGGCGTCGAAGCGCATGCGGAAGCCAGACTTGAACAGCTTGCGCAGCGCGTCGAAATCGAACAGGCTTTCCATCAGTTCGGCATAGTCGGCAACCGGGTCGATGATCTCGACGGTCATGCCGCCGGCCTTGACGGTGCCGATCGTGTCGATGTCGATCGGATCGATGTCGGCGGTCTTGAAGCTCGAAATCGCCTTGGTCCTGGCGAAGATCGCATCGGTCAGCTTTTCCGGCGCCGGACCGCCATTGCCGGCATTGTACTTGATGCCGAAATCCTCATGCGGGCCGCCCGGATTGTGGCTGGCGGAGAGGATGATGCCGCCGAAGGTCTTGTATTTGCGGATGACATGCGAGGCGGCCGGCGTCGACAGGATGCCGCCCTGCCCGACCATCACCTTGCCGAAGCCGTTGGCGGCGGCGATGGCGATGGCCTTCTGGATAACCTCGCGATTGTAGAAGCGGCCGTCGCCGCCGATCACCAGGGTCTTGCCCTTGAACCCGTCGAGCGCGTCGAAGATCGACTGAATGAAGTTCTCGGCATAGTGCTCCTGCTGAAACACAGGCACCTTCTTGCGCAGGCCCGACGTGCCAGGCTTCTGATCGGAATAGGGTTTGGTGGGAACGGTCCGTATCATGCTTCAAGAAACCCTTTTCGAAAGCAGCAGGCGATAAAGTTCGACATATTTTTCCGCGCTTCGATCCCATGACACGTCGGACTTCATGCCCTGGCACTGGATGGTTTCGAAGGTCGCGGGACGGGCGAACGCGTCGGCAAGGCGGCGAATGGCGTGGATAAGCGCACCGCCATCGTTCGGCGCAAACTGAAAGCCGGTCGCCACACCTGCCGCCATTGCGGCCTCGTTGGCGTCGATGATGGTGTCGGCGAGGCCGCCGGTGCGGGCAACCACCGGCACGCAGCCGTAGCGCAGCCCATAAAGCTGCGTCAGCCCGCAAGGTTCGAAGCGCGACGGAATGACGATGGCGTCGCAGCCGCCTTGCATGATGTGGGACAGCCCCTCGTCATAGCCGATGACGACGCCGATGCGGCCGCGGTGGCGCGCGGCGGCGGCAAGCAGCGCGCCTTCGAGGCCGGCATCGCCGGAGCCAAGGATGGCCAGCCGCGCGCCCGTCGCGACGATACCGTCGACGACCGTCGCCAGGATGTCCATGCCCTTTTGCCACGTGAGGCGGCTGACGACGCAGACGATAGGGCTCTCGTCGCGGTCTAGGCCGAAGCGGTCCTCGACGGCGGCCCTGTTGGGCGCGCGCGCTTTCAGTGTTGCGGCCGTGTAGTTCGACAGCAGATGCTTGTCCGTTTCCGGATCCCAGATGCCGGTGTCGATGCCGTTGACGATGCCATGGAGATCGCTGGAGCGCATATTGATGAGGCCATCGAGACCCATGCCGAATTCGGGCGAACGGATCTCTTGCGCATAGGTCGGGCTCACTGTGGTGATTGCCCAGGCGGCCTGGAGGCCGGCCTTGAGGAAGCCGACGCCGCCATAATATTCGACGCCGTCAAGCGCCATGGCTGCCGCGGGCAAGCCGAGTTCGGCGAAAATGCCGGCGCCGAACTGGCCCTGGAAGGCGAGATTGTGGACCGTCATCATCGACGGCGTGCCGACCGCCTTGCCGTAGCGCATATAGGCAAGCGTCATGGCCGACTGCCAGTCATGGGCATGAACGATGTCGGGAAGATAGCCGGAGATGGCTCCGCCGGCGATATCGCCGCCAACCCGGCTCAGCGCCGCGAAGCGCCGCCAATTGTCCGGCCAGTCCGCACCCAAGGCATTGCCGTAGGGACCGCCGGGGCGGTCGAAAAGATGCGGCGCGTCGAGCACGAAGAGATCGAGCCCGGCAAGTTGGACGGAATGGACCGAGGCCTTGCCGCCCTGAAGCAGCGGATACTGGTAAACCGCCTTCTTTTTCTTGAAGGCGTCCATCACCGCGGGAAAGCCTGGAATGAGCGTGCGCATGGTCACGCCCTTGGCGGCGAGCGCGATGGGCAGCGCCCCGGTCACGTCGGCAAGCCCACCGGTCTTGATCAGCGGAAAAATCTCGGGCGTGGCCGAAAGAACCTGCATGCGCTTAACGATCCGCTCCTAGTGCATGTCGCCCAAAAGTGTAGTGGTTTTGGGACAACGGCATGCACGAAACACCCTAAAGTGACAGCTTGTTGATCATGTCCTGCGTGACCAGGCAGATGCCTTTTTCCGAAACGCGGAAGCGCTTGGCGTCGAGCACGGGATCCTCGCCGACCACCAGCCCTTCCGGTATCCTTACACCGTGGTCGATGACGACGCGCTTCAACTTTGCGTTCCGGCCGACATGGACGTCGGGCAGCATGACGACCTCTTCCAGCGCCGAATAGGAATTGATCCGCGCGCCGGTGAAGATCAGGCTCTTCCTCAGCGACGCACCGGAGACGATGCAATCGCCCGAGACCAGCGAGGAGATGGCCGAACCGCGCCGGCCGTCCTCGTCATGGACGAACTTCGCCGGCGGCTTGAGCTCGGCATAAGTCCAGATCGGCCAATCGCGATCGTAGAGATCCAACTCCGGCGTCACGTCGGTCAGATCGATATTGGCTTCCCAATAGGCGTCTACCGTGCCGACGTCGCGCCAATAGGCCTCGTTCTCGGCGGTGGAACGCACGCAGGACTTGGCGAAGCGGTGGGCGATCGCCTTCCCATGCTGGACGATGTATGGGATGATGTCCTTGCCGAAGTCGCGACTCGAGCCCGGTTCGGCGGCATCGCGGCGCAGCTGCTCCATCAGGAACTTGGTCCTGAACACGTAGATGCCCATGGAAGCCAAAGCAAACTCCGGCTTGTCGGGAATGCCGGGCGGATCGGCGGGTTTTTCGACGAAGGCGATGATATTGTCCTTGGCGTCGACATGCATGACGCCGAAGCCGGTCGCTTCCATGCGCGGCACTTCAAGGCAGCCGACCGTGACGTCCGCGCCGGCATCGACGTGCTGGCGCAGCATCAGCTCATAATCCATCTTGTAGACGTGGTCGCCGGCCAGGATCACCATGTATTCGGGGCCATAGGCCTCGATGATGTCGATGTTCTGGTAGACGGCGTCCGCCGTACCCTCGTACCACTGCGTTTCCGACACGCGCTGGCTGGCCGGCAGGATATCGAAGCTCTCGTTTCGCTCGGGCCGCAGGAAGTTCCAGCCGCGCTGCAGATGGCGGATCAGCGAATGCGCCTTGTACTGGGTGGCGACGCCAAGGCGGCGAATGCCGGAGTTGAGCGCGTTGGAGAGCGCGAAATCGATGATGCGTGTCTTGCCGCCGAAGTAGACGGCTGGCTTGGCGCGCCGGTCGGTCAGTTCCTTGAGGCGGCTGCCGCGGCCGCCGGCCAACACATAGGCCATGGCATCGCGCGCCAGTGGCTGGGTCCGTTTCAAGTCTGCCATTTCTACCCTCCCAATTTACTCAATCCCGACATGGCTCAGCCGGCAACGAGTTCAAGCATGATCGTCGACAGCGGCGGCAAAAGCATCGTTGCAAAGATGCTCTCGCCTTCTGCCCGCGCCTCGACGGCGCCGCCATTGCCCTTGCCGGAACCGCCATATTCGGAAGCGTCGGTGTTGATGATCTCGCGCCACGTGCCGGCGCTCGGCAACGGCACGCGATAATTGTCGCGCGGCACCGGCGTAAAATTGGAGATGACGGCCACCGGACTGCCGCCCGGAGCGCTGCGCAGCCAGGCAAAAACCGAGTTTTGGCTATCGTCGACGATCAGCCAGGAAAACCCTTCCGGCTCGCAGTCGCGGCCGTGCAGCGCCGGGCGCGAACGATAGAGATAGTTGAGGTCGCGCACCACTTGCCAGACGCCGCGATGCGGCCGGAAATCAAGCAGGTTCCAGTCGAGCGCGCGCGCCTCGCTCCATTCGCGGCGCTGCGCGAACTCCTGCCCCATGAACAGCAGCTTCTTGCCGGGATAACCCCACATGAAGCCGTAATAGGCACGCAATGTCGCGAATTTCTGCCAGTCGTCGCCGGCCATTTTGCTTAGCAGCGTACCTTTGCCGTGCACGACCTCGTCATGCGAGAGCGGCAGCACGAAATTCTCTGAAAAAGCATAGACCAGCCCGAAGGTCAGGTCGTTGTGATGGTGCTTGCGGAAAATCGGCTCCTTGGAGAAATACTCCAGCGTGTCGTGCATGAAACCCATGTTCCACTTGAAGCCGAAGCCCAGCCCGCCTTCGTGAACCGGTGCCGAGACCTTGGGCCATGAGGTCGATTCCTCGGCGATGGTCATCACACCCGGATGGTGGCCGTAGACCTCCTTGTTCATCTTCTGGAGGAAGCTGACCGCCTCGAGATTCTCGCGGCCGCCCTTCTCGTTGGGGATCCATTCGCCCGCGTTGCGCGAATAGTCGAGGTAGAGCATCGAGGCGACCGCGTCGACGCGCAACCCATCGACATGATATTTCTCGGCCCAGAACAGCGCATTGTTGACCAGGAACGACACCACCTCGCGGCGGCCGAAATTGTAGATCGCGGTGTTCCAGTCGGGATGAAAACCCTTGCGCGGGTCGGCATGTTCATAGAGCGCGGTGCCGTCGAACTGAGCCAGGCCGTGCTCGTCGACCGGGAAATGCGCTGGAACCCAGTCGAGAATGACGCCGATGCCGGCGCGGTGGGCGCCGTCGACGAAGCGGGCAAAGCCATCGGGATCGCCAAAGCGAGCCGACGGCGCGTAGAGTCCCGTGGTCTGATAGCCCCAGGACGGATCATAGGGATGTTCGGAGATCGGCATGAACTCGATGTGGGTGAAGCCGGTCTCGACCACATAGGGGATCAGCCGGTCGGCGAGTTCATCCCACGATAGGAAGGTACCGTCGTCGCGAAGCTGCCAGGAGCCGGCATGGACCTCGTAGATCGAAATGGCCTCGCGCCGGGGATCGGCATTGCGCCAGAAACTGCGGTGCGCCTCGTCGCCCCACGGATGCGACGACGACACCGCGGTCACCGACGCCGTTGCCGGCCGCAGTTCGGACTTGAAAGCGAACGGATCGGCCTTCAGCGGCAGCCTGACGCCGTCAGGGCCGATGATCTCGTATTTGTACGGCCGGCCGGCGCCGATATCGGGAATGAACACTTCCCATATGCCGGTGTCGCGACGGTCACGCATCGAATGCCTGCGGCCGTCCCAGTCGTTGAAATCGCCGACCACCGAGACACGCCTCGCATTGGGAGCCCAGACGGCGAAATGCACACCGGTAGCGCCTTCGTGCTCGATGACATGGGCGCCGAGTTTGTCGAAAAGCCTCAAATGCGACCCCTCGGCGATATAGTAGTCGTCCATCGGGCCGAGCACGGGACCGAAAGAATAGGGATCGGTCAGCCACCAGTCGCCGCCGGCATTCCTGGCGTGATAACGCAGCGGCTGGCGTTTTTTTATCGACAGCGTGCCTTCGAAGAAACCGGCATCGTCGCGCCTGAACAATTCGCCGGCCTTGATACCGGTCAGCGTGTAGGCGGTGACGGACTCGGCATGCGGAACGAAGCAGCGGGCAAACAGGCTTTTGCCGATCTCATGCACGCCAAGAATCGAGAACGGATCACCATGCGTGCCCGCGACAATCGCCGCAACATCGCTGGCTGGCGCCAGTCCGTCCGGCCCGCTTGTCGCAGCGGTCACGCGCGGCTTCTTCATCAGGCAGTGTCCCTCCCCGGGCACCAGGTGTTTGCTTTAGCGGTGTGAATTCGACACCCACACCATCAGGACCACGTTGTTCGCAGCCTCATGCAATCACATCAGACAGGTACGTTCCAGATGTCTTTCGCATATTGGCGGATCGTGCGGTCGGACGAGAACCAGCCGACCCGTGCGACGTTGCGGATCGCCTTGGCATACCATTGCGGGCTGTTGCGCCAGACTGCGTCCACGTCGCGCTGGCAAGCGGCGTAGGCGTCGAAATCCGCAGCGACCATGAACCAGTCGCTCTGGTAGAGCCCATTGATGAGATCGCGGTAGCGGTCGGGATCGTCCGGCGAGAAGACGCCCGACGAAACAGCGGCCACGGCCTGTGCCAGTTCGGATGATGCTTCGATCACACCGCGCGGATTGTAGCCATTGTTGCGCCGCTCGGCGACCTCGGCGGTGGTCAGGCCGAAGATGAAGATGTTGTCGTCGCCGACACACTCCTTGATCTCGACATTGGCGCCGTCGAGCGTGCCGATGGTCAGCGCGCCGTTGAGTGCGAATTTCATGTTGCCTGTGCCCGACGCTTCCATGCCGGCGGTGGAGATCTGTTCGGAAAGATCGGCCGCCGGCATCATGATCTCGGCCAGGCTGACATTGTAATTCGGCACAAAAACCACTTTCAGCAAGCCGCGAACGGCCGGATCGCGATTGATGACCCTGGCGACGTCGTTGGCCAGCTTGATGATCAGCTTGGCGTTGTGGTAGCTGGGCGCCGCCTTGCCGCCGAAAAATTTCACCCGGGGCATCCAGTCGCGCTCGGGATGCGAGCGGATCTGATCGTAGAGCGCGATCGCCTCGAGGATGTTGAGGAGTTGGCGTTTGTATTCGTGGATGCGCTTGATCTGGATGTCGAACAGCGCCGAGGGATCGACCTTGATGCCGAGCCGGTCGGCGACGAGATTGGCCAGCCGCACCTTGTTGGTGCGCTTGACGGCGGCGAACTTGTCGCGAAAGGCGGCATCATCGGCGAAGGCGTCAAGACCCTTGATGGCATCGATGTCATCGAGAAAGCGGTCGCCGATCGCCTCGCGGGCGAGCGACGTCAGCCCGGGATTGCACTGGATCAGCCAGCGCCGTGGCGTGATGCCGTTGGTCTTGTTGTTGATGCGGTCGGGATAGAGCTTGTGCAGGTCGGCAAACACCGTCTCCTTCATCAGATCGGTGTGCAGCGCCGAGACGCCGTTGATCGAGTGTGAACCGACAAAGGCCAGATTGCCCATGCGCACCCGGCGGTCGCCATTTTCCTGGATCAGCGAGATGCGGCTGATCTGCTCGTCCGAGAACTGGTCGGAGGCACGCGCTTCCAAAAGCACTTCGGCGTTGATGGCGTAGACGATCTGCATATGGCGCGGCAAAAGCCGCTCGAACAGCGGCACCGGCCAGCTTTCCAGCGCCTCGGGCAACAGCGTGTGGTTGGTGTAGCCGAACGTGCGCTTGGTGATGCTCCAGGCCTGATCGAAATCCATGCCGTGGACATCCATCAACAGGCGCATCAGCTCGGGCACGGCAATCGCCGGGTGGGTGTCGTTGAGGTGGATCGCCGCCTTGTCTGGCAGCGATTTCAGGTCGCCATACTGGCTGAGGTGACGCTGGACGATGTCCTGGAGCGAGGCGGTGGAGAAGAAATATTCCTGCCGCAGCCTGAGCTCTTGCCCGGCCATGTGGGAATCGGCGGGATAGAGCACGCGCGACAGCGCGTCCGCCTTGTTACTCTCTGCCAGCGCGCCGATATGGTCGCCGGCGTTGAACTTGTCGAGCAGGATCGGATCGACCGGCATGCCCGACCACAGCCGCAGCGTGTTGACGCGGTTCGCCCGCCAGCCGACGACCGGCGTGTCGTAGGCGACGGCCAGAACGTGCTCGGTCGGTTTCCAGACATGGCGTTCGAGTCGACCGTCCTTCGACGTGACCGATTCCACCGAACCGCCGAAGCCGACCTCGAAGGAACGCTCGCGCCGTTCGAACTCCCAGGGGTTGCCGTGGTCGAGCCAGGTTTCGGGCAGCTCGACCTGCCAGCCGTCATGGATCTCCTGGCGGAACATGCCGTTGGCGTAGCGAATGCCGTAGCCATGCGCGGGGATGTCGACGGTCGCCATGCTTTCCATGAAGCAGGCGGCGAGCCGGCCAAGGCCGCCATTGCCGAGGGCGGCATCCGGCTCGAGCGCAGCGATGAGATCGAGATCGACACCCAGAGACGAGAGCGCCTCGCGCATATTGTCCATCAGGCCGAGATTGGAGAAGGCGTCGCGCATCAGGCGGCCGATGAGGAACTCCAGCGACAGGTAGTAGACGCGCTTTTCCTTCTGGTCGTAGGCCTCTTTCGTCGCCTGCATCCAGTGGTCCACGATGCGGTCGCGCACGACCTTGATCGAGGCGGTGAGCCAGTCGTACTGGGTCGCGACGGTGGTATCCTTGCCGACCCTGTATTTGAGGGCCATCAAGACTTCCCTTGCGAGCGTCTTTGGATCAGGATTTTCAAGGAGGGGCGGAAGGGGTTCGGATGTCATCGCGCGCGTCATGCTACCTCTCGTGCGGTTGCCACGATCATACCGGCTTTCAGCATTCCTCCCAGCCCATGGTAGTGCATCCTTCGATATGTTCAATCGATTTAGACAGCGAGACCGCCGGAATGACCCTGCGGCAATTTGGCAGTCAGGCGGCGAGCGCCGCTTCGGGAGGCGTCTTGGCGCCGGTCATGAATGCGACGGCGTCCGACATCGTGTACTGCTTGGGGTCGATGACGCAGAGGCGTCGGCCAAGGCGATGGATGTGAATGCGGTCGGCGACCTCGAAGACATGCGGCATGTTATGCGAGATTAGCACGATCGGCAGACCGCGCTTCTTCACGTCGAGGATCAGTTCCAGCACGCGACGGCTCTCCTTGACACCGAGCGCTGCCGTTGGCTCGTCCATGATGACCATTTTCGAGCCGAAGGCGGCGGCGCGCGCTACGGCCACGCCCTGCCTTTGGCCACCCGAGAGCGTCTCAACCGCCTGGCTGATGTTCTGTATCGTCATCAGGCCCAGTTCGGTCAGCTTGTCGCGGGCGCGCTTCTCCATCGCCGGGCGGTCGAGCATGCGCAGCCACTGGCCGACAAAGCCGGGCTTGCGGATCTCGCGGCCAAGAAACATGTTGTCGGCGATCGACAATGCCGGCGACAACGCCAGGTTCTGGTAGACGGTCTCGATACCGGATTCTCGGGCTTCCATCGGGGACTTGAAGGCGACGGGTTTGCCTTCAAGCCGGATTTCGCCTTCATCGGGCACGACGGCGCCTGAAATCGCCTTGATGAGCGACGACTTGCCAGCGCCGTTATCGCCGATGACAGCGAGGATTTCGCCGGGGTAGAGGTCGAAGTCGGCATTGTCGAGAGCGGTGACGCGGCCATAGCGCTTGACCAGGCCACGAGCGGTGAGAATGGGTTCCTGGGTCATGGTTATGCCGAAACCTTTCTGATCCATTGGTCGACCGCCACGGCGCCGATGATCAAACCACCGGTGAGCAGCACTTTCCATTGCGGATCGGCGCCCAGCATGTTGAGGCCCATGGAGACGACGCCGACGATCATCGCGCCGAACAGCGTGCCCAGGATCGAGCCGCGCCCGCCGAAAAGAGAAATACCGCCGATCACCGTCGCGGTGATCGCCTGCAGATTGTAGTCGGTGACGGCAGCCGAAGGCGAGATCGAACCATTGCGGCCGATGGAGACCCAGGCAGCGAAAGCGGCGATCAGCCCGGCAAGCGTGTAGACCGTCATCAGCACTTTCTTGGTCTGGATGCCCGAGAGCTTCGCCGCCTCCTGATCGTCTCCGACGGCATAGACATGGCGGCCCCACGCCGTGTGGTTGAGCACGTACCAGAGGAGCAGCACCAGCGCGACCATGGCAATGACGCCGGCCGTCAGCACCGCGGTGCCGACCTTGAAGCTCAGGGCGAACAGATGCAGCAGTGGTGCCTGGATATCGACATCGGTGTCGCGGATCGTCTCATTGGCCGAGTAGATGAAGTTCGTGGCCATGACGATATTCCAGGTGCCGAGCGTCACGATGAAGGGCGGCAGCTTCATATAGGCGACCAGCACCCCGTTGAGCAGCCCGCAGGCCGCGCCGGCGGCAAGCCCGATCGCCACGGCGAGCACGCTCGGCAGGCCGTAACTGACCGCGCAATTGCCCATGATGACTGCCGAGATCACCATGATCACGCCGATCGACAGGTCGATGCCGGCGGTCAGGATGACCAGGGTCTGCGCGGCGCCCAGAATGCCGACGATGGCGATCTGCTGCAGGATGAGCGTCAACGTGTAGGACGAGAAGAACCGCCCTCCAATGGTGAGGCCGAAGATGATGATCGCGAGAACCAGCACGAT
Organism: Mesorhizobium sp. M0587; assembly: GCF_040320945.1. Lineage (NCBI taxonomy): Bacteria > Pseudomonadati > Pseudomonadota > Alphaproteobacteria > Hyphomicrobiales > Phyllobacteriaceae > Mesorhizobium > Mesorhizobium sp. M0587. The sequence continues at coordinate 51,664 of NZ_JAMYQP010000007.1, read as the reverse complement.
CAGCGGCACCGCCGCCGGTGTCGAATGCAGGAAGTGCTGGATGCGCCTGACGGCCGATTTATGCTCGTCGAAAGCGGCAACGCTTGTATCGCTGCCCGAGAGAACCTTCTCGAATTCCTGAGTTTGAGCCATGTTTCCTCCCCGTAGGGCTTCAGCCACGCACTGAGGCCGTCCACGCTTTCCGGTCTGCCGCCGGGATTGTTCGCGGTTACGCGACCCATCGTCCACCCGAAGCGGCCGGGGATCAAGCCCAGACCGCTTCGGTTTGTTGTTACCGGTCAGACCGGCATCAGCCCCAGCACTTGGCGAGGCCTTCCTTGGTATCGATGGACTTCACGCCATTGGCCGGCTTGTCTGTCACGAGATTGACGCCGGTATCGAAGAAATTCTTGCCCTCGGTCGGCTTCGGCTTCGTTCCGTCCTTGGCGAAAGCAGCGATCGCCTCGATGCCGAGAGCCGCCATCTGCAGAGGATATTGCTGCGACGTCGCACCGATGACGCCTTCGGCAACCGATTTCACGCCAGGGCAGCCGCCGTCGACCGAGACGATCAGCACCTGGCTTTCGAGGCCGACGGCCTTGAGCGCCTGATAGGCGCCGACAGCGGCCGGCTCGTTGATGGTGTGGATGACGTTGATGGTGCTGTCCTTCTGCAGAAGGTTCTCCATCGCCTTGCGGCCGCCTTCCTCGTTGCCATTGGTGACGTCATGGCCGACGATGCGCGGATCGCTCTCGTCGCCGATCTTGTTGGCGTCCTTCACGTCGATGCCGTAGCCCATCATGAAACCCTGGTCGCGCAGCACGTCCACGGTCGGCTGCGAGGGGGTCAGATCGAGGAAGCCGATCTTGGCGTCCTTGGCCTTGTCGCCGAGCGTGGCGGCGGCCCAGGCACCGATCAGCTTGCCGGCTTCGAGATTGTCCGTCGCGAAAGTCGCATCGGCCGCGTCGATCGGATCGAGCGGCGTATCGAGGGCGATCACCAGCAGACCGGCGTCGCGCGCCTTCTTCACCGTCGGCACGATGCCCTTGGTGTCGGAGGCGGTGATCAGGATGCCCTTGGCGCCGTCGGCGATGCAGCTTTCGATGGCCGCTACCTGGCTCTCGCTGTCGCCGTCGATCTTGCCGGCATAGGTCTTGAGGTCGACCCCAAGCTCCTTGGCCTTGGCGGCGGCGCCCTCCTTCATCTTCACGAAGAAGGGATTGGTGTCTGTCTTGGTGATCAGGCAGGCGCCGACACCGGCTGCGGATGCGGACGATGCAAATGCCATCAGGCCCAGAGCGGCCGCCGCGAAAACGGTGGACTTCAACAGTTTTGTATTGGTCACGATCTTCCTCCCAGTGGAACCATCCCGGATGCCGGCCAACCGGCATCTACGGCGCATCCAACGAACTTCTCCCAGCGTGGACGCTGCTTCAACAGAACACCAGAGCGCGGCCTCTGTCAATAATTAAATCACTCTTATTTATTATTGACAGCCTTGCTTCGTTCACTCATTCTGGCCCAAAAGCATTGCGGGGAAACGACGGGAGGAACAGGGTGGAGACCGCCAGGCACGGTTCGCCCGATGTGAATGAGAGCCTTATTCACCGCGGCACCAATCAGAGCGGCATGCGCGACCACAACGAGCGGCTGGTGCTCTCGCTGGTGCGCCAGCACGGCAGTCTGGCGAAGTCCGACATCGCCCGCATGACCGGACTTTCGGCGCAGACGGTTTCCGTCATCATGCGCGAACTCGAGGAAGAAAGCCTCCTCGTCCGTCAGGCGCCGATGCGCGGCAAGATCGGCCAACCCTCGATCCCGATGGCGCTCAATTCCGAAGGCGCCTTCTTCATCGGCCTCAAGATCGGCCGCCGCAGCGCAGAGCTCGTTCTGATCGACTTTCTCGGTAATGTGCGCTCGATGCTGCAGCATTCCTACCGCTATCCGGCACCGCGCGAGACCGTGGAATTCGTCACCAACGGCATGCGGCAGATGCGCGGCGAACTGACGCCTGCGCAGGACAAGCGTATCGCCGGGCTCGGCATCGCCATGCCGTTCGAATTGTGGAACTGGGCCGATACCGCCGGCGCGCCGCGCGACGTCATGGACGAATGGCGTCATCGCGACATCAGGGCCGACATCCAGGCGCAATGCGAATTTCCAGTCTATCTGCAAAACGACGCCACATCGGCCTGCGGCGCGGAACTGGTCTTCGGGCAGGCAGGTGCCGCGCGTGACTTCGTCTATTTCTATATCGGCGCCTTCGCCGGCGGCGGCATCGTGCTGAACGGCCGCCTGTTCGGTGGCCCGACCGGCAATGCCGGTGCGCTGGGCTCCATGCCTGTACCCGGACCCGATGGAAAGCCGACCCAGCTGATCGATGTCGCTTCCATCGCCATGCTCGAAAAGGCGCTCAATGCGCGCGGCATCGAGGCCTCGCATCTGTGGACGTCGCCGGAGGACTGGGGCGAGATCGGCGCCGAGCTCGACGACTGGATCGCCGTCGCCTCGCAGGCGCTCGCCTATGCCATCGTCGCGGCATCCTCGGTCATCGATTTCGAGGCCGCGGTGATCGACGGCTGGATGCCGAAGGCGGTACGCCGCCGGCTGGTCGACGCCGTCATCGCCGCTATCGCGGCGATCGACGGCGAAGGTTTGAAACTTCCAGCCGTTCGCGAGGGAAGCGTGGGCATTCATGCCCGGGCGCTAGGCGGCGCCAGCCTGCCGCTTTCCGAACGCTTCCTTATCGGTTCGACGACGATTTCCAGGAGCGTGTGAATGCTGATCGGAATCCCGGCGCTGCTCGGCCCGGAGCTTCTGGCGACACTGCGCGCCATGGGCCATGGCGACGAGATTGCCCTCGTCGACGGAAACTACCCCGCGGAAGACCAGGCTAACCGGCTCATCCGGGCCGATGGTCATCATCTCTTGCCGGTGCTCGACGCAATATTGAGCGTTCTCCCGGTGGACGACGCCGTGCCGGAGGCGCTGTTTCGCGCGTCGGTAAAAGGCGACCCTTCGCTCGCCGATTCCGTCCACCATGAGATGGAAGCGATCTGCGCCAAGCGCGCGCCGGGCCGCAAGGTGGTTGCGCTGGCCGGCGCCGACTTCTATGCACGGGTCAAATCGGCACATGCCATCGTCGCGACAGGCGAGCCTAGGCTCTACGCCAACATCATCATCCGCAAGGGCGTGATCTATCCGCCGGAGACCAAGTAGCCATGATCCTCTGCTGCGGCGAAGCCCTGATCGACATGCTGCCGCGCACCACGACGCTGGGTGAGCCGGCCTTTGCTCCCTATGTCGGCGGCGCGGTGTTCAACACGGCCATCGCGCTCGGCCGTCTGGGCGCGCCGGCCGGCTTCTTTTCCGGCCTGTCGTCGGACCTGTTCGGCGGCCAGCTCCGCGAGGCGCTGGGGGCAAGCAACGTCAGTTCCACCTATGCGCATACCTCCCCTCGCCCTACTACGCTCGCCTTCGTTCGGCTGAACAATGGTCAGGCGACCTACACCTTCTATGACGAAAACACCGCCGGGCGCATGCTGACGGTCGACGACCTGCCGCAACTCGGCAGCGAGATCGAGGCCATGCTGTTCGGTGCCATCAGCCTGATCTCTGAGCCAGCCGGCAGTGCCTATGAGGAATTGATGCGGCGCGAGCACGCTGGCCGCGTCATGATGCTCGATCCCAACATTCGCCCGAACTTCATCCCTGACAAGGCAAAGCACCTCAGGCGCATCCGCTCCATGATGGCGATGGCCGATATCGTGAAACTATCGGACGAGGACCTCAACTGGTTCGGGGAAGCCGGCTCGCATGAGGATGTCGTGCGCAATTGGCTCGACCGCGGCCCCAAGCTCATCGTGGTCACGCATGGCAGCGATGGGGCGGTCGGCTACAGCAGGGACCACGCCGTCACGGTGATCCCGGAAAAGGTCGAAGTGGTCGACACGGTCGGCGCGGGCGACACGTTCAACGCCGGCATTCTCGCCTCATTGCATGAACAAGGGCTGCTATCGAAGTCAGCGATCGCCGCGCTTTCGCAAGACGCCATCCGCAAGGCGTTGGCGCTGGGGGCCAAGGCGGCGGCGGTAACCGTATCGCGGGCTGGCGCCAACCCGCCCTGGCGGCGCGAGATCGGCTGAGCCGCTGTTCAATATAAGTTGAGCCCGTCGATCACTTTATGTTTCGCAGAGCCGATTCCCAGGACTATAAAGGCCGCATCGCGCCCGACGGAGCCCGGATTTGCGGCATCCAGCGAAGGTCCGCCGGGATATAAAGGTAACAGCCGCGATATTTGCGCAATTCGCGGCTCTGCCTGCCCGGCTTTCTCGGCAGGCACAACTCTGGTACCAGCGGGCCGTTATCTGGCTAAACCGCCTACTCTGGTCAAACCGTTCGAGGCCGACATGCAGTTCATCGATCTTGGCGCACAGCGCGAACGAATCCGCGACCGGCTGAAGGCCGCCATCGACCGTGTCGTCGAGGAAGGCCGCTATATCCTGGGACCTCAGGTCACCGAATTCGAGAACAAGCTCGCCGCTTATGTCGGCACCAAGCATGTCGTGGCCTGTGCCAACGGTACCGATGCGCTGCTGTTGCCGCTGTTTGCCGCCGGCATCGGCCCGGGCGACGCGGTGTTCGTGCCGAGCTTCACTTTCGCCGCCACCGCCGAAGTGGTGGCATTGGCCAAGGCAGAACCGGTTTTCGTCGACGTGGATCCCAAGACCTACAATATCGACGTCGCCAGCCTTGAAGCGGCCATCGCGATGATCAAGAAGGAAGGCCGGCTGAAGCCGAAGGCAATCATCCCGGTCGATCTGTTCGGCCTTGCCGCCGACTACGAGGCGATCCTGGCGATCGCCAACCGCGAGAATCTGATGGTGATCGAGGATGCCGCCCAGTCGATGGGCGGTTCGGCGGACGGCAAGATGTGCGGCTCGTTCGGCGCGGTCGGCTCGACCAGCTTCTATCCCGCGAAACCGCTTGGCTGCTATGGCGATGGCGGCGCGATGTTCACCAATGACGATGCGCTGGCCGAGCAGCTCAGGTCCTTCGCCTTCCACGGCAAGGGCGAGACGCAATATGACAATGTCCGCGTCGGCATCAATTCACGGCTCGACACGATACAGGCGGCGATCCTGATCGAGAAGCTGGCTATTCTCGAGGACGAGATGGTCGCGCGCCAGGTGGTGGCAAACCGTTATGCCGAAGGGCTTGGCGACATCGTTACCGCCGCCCGCAATCTGGACGGCAGCCGCTCGGCCTGGGCGCAATACGCGATCGAGACGCCCAAGCGCGACGGACTGAAGGCACATCTTACGGAAAAGGGCATTCCGTCGGTCATCTACTACGTCAAGCCGCTGCATGCCCAAGTCGCCTATCGCGACTACCCGCGCACGCCGACCGGTCTTGCCGTTTCAGAGGAACTGCCGAAGCGGATCCTGTGCCTGCCGATGCATCCGTATCTCAGCGAAGCCGACCAGGACCGGATCATCGAAACGATCCGCAACTATGTCGGCTCAAATTCGGCGCAGGCTGCGGCCGAGTAACAGTTGGCCGGCCTTAGACGGGGCCCGCCCCTGCCTTGCCGCTGGCGATGAAATGCGGATTGGCGAAATCTTCGTCGTCGGCCTGATTGCGTTTGCCATAGGCGAGCGGCTGGCCGTCCAAAGTGCGTGTCATGCCGCCGGCCGCGCGCAGCACCGCGTCGCCGGCCGCCGTGTCCCATTCCATGGTGCGGCCGAAGCGTGGGTAGACATCCGCCTCGGCGCCGGCGAGAAGGCAGAATTTCAACGACGAGCCGACCGAGACGATCTCGGCGGCACCGAGGTCGCGAATATAGGCCTCGGTTTCCGGGGTGTTGTGAGAGCGGCTGGCAACGACGGCCAACGGTGTCACGGCTGTCCTCACCGAGATCGGCCGGCGGCCGACGATCCGGTAATCGTCACTGACCTCGATCGTTTCCGCCCTACCCGGCCGGCCGGAAAAGAACCGGCCGGTACAAGGCGCAAAGACGACGCCGACTTCCGGCACGCCATGGCGGATAAGGGCGATGTTGACGGTGAAATCGGTGCGGCGGTTGACGAATTCCTTGGTGCCGTCGAGCGGGTCGATCAGGAAGAAGGCGTCGCCAAGATCTGGCGGCATGATGCCGGCCGCCGCTTCCTCCTCGGCCACGCACGGAATGTCGGGGAATGCGGCGCGCAGCCCGGCGAGAATGATCTTCTCGCTCTCGCGGTCCGCCTCGGTCACCGGCGAAGCATCGGACTTACGGTCGACCGCGCAGCCGGCATGGAACACACGCATGACCTCGCGGCCGGCCGCCAGGGCCAGTTGCTCGAAGATTTCGAGCATCGGCCCGTCGTCAGATGCCGCCGCCGCTGTCGTATTGGTCTTCGGCAATGTCGCGCTCGTTCAGCCAGTGTTCCAAGGTATCTACCATCTCTTCGGCCGATTTGCCGAGCGTCTCGAGATGGATTTCCGGGTGTTGCGGCGCTTCGTAGGGGGAATCGACGCCGGTGAAATTCTTGATTTCGCCGCTCAACGCCCGCGCATAGAGGCCCTTCGGATCGCGCCGGGCGCATTCCTCGAAAGGCGTGTCGACAAACACCTCGATGAACTCGCCATCGGCCATCAACTCGCGCGCCATGCGCCGCTCGGCGCTGAACGGCGAAATGAACGAGACGATGACGATCAGCCCGGCATCGGCCATCAGCCTGGCCACTTCGGCGACGCGGCGGATGTTCTCGACGCGATCGGCGTCGGTGAAACCGAGATCGCGGTTGAGGCCGTGACGGACATTGTCGCCATCCAGGATATAGGTGTGGCGGCCGGTGGCGGACAGCTTCTTCTCGAACAAATTGGCGATGGTCGACTTGCCCGAGCCGGACAGGCCGGTGAACCAGAACACCGCCGGCCGCTGGTTCTTCATGTCGGCGCGCACGCGCTTGCCGACATCGAGCGACTGCCAATGGATGTTCTCGGCGCGGCGCAACGAATGCAGGATCATGCCGGCGCCGACGGTGGCGTTGCTGATCCGGTCGATCAGGATGAAGGCGCCGGTGATGCGGTTCTCGGCGAAAGGGTCGAAGGCGATCGGCGCCCGCGTCGAGATGTTGCAGATGCCGACTTCGTTCATCTCCAGCGATTTGGCCGCCTCATGGGCAAAGTCGTTGACGTTGATCCGGTATTTGAGATCGGTGACGGTGGCGCTGGTCTGGTCGGTCTCGGTGCGCAGGATGTAGGAGCGGCCGGGCAGCAGCGCATGCTCGTCGAACCAGACGATGTTGGCGGCGAACTGGTCGGCGACCTGCGGCCGCGCGGCGGGCGAAACCAGCATGTTGCCGCGCGAGACCTCGACCTCGTCGTCGAGAACGAGCGTGACGGCCTGGCCGGCGACCGCGTGTTTGAGATCGCCTCCCTGGGCGACGATGCGCTTGACGTGCGAGGCCTTGCCGGATTTGGCGACGACGACCTCGTCGCCGGGCGCGACGGAGCCGGAGGCGATCGTGCCGGCAAAGCCGCGAAAGTCGAGATTGGGGCGATTGACGTACTGGACCGGAAAGCGCAGCGGCAGCTCCGCGGCGGCTTCTTCGACCGACACCGTTTCGAGATGCTCGATCAGCGTCGGACCGGAATACCATTGCAGGCGTTCGGAGCGGCTGCTCACATTGTCGCCATAGCGGGCCGACATCGGGATCGGCACGATGGTCTGGAAGCCGAGATCGCGCGAAAAGCGGCGATAGTCTTCAACGGTGCGGTCAAAGACCGCCTGGTCGAAATCGACGAGATCGATCTTGTTGAGAGCCACCACGATGTGGCGGATGCCGAGCAGCGAGGCGATGATCGAATGACGCCTCGTCTGGCGCAGCACCCCTTGCCGGGCATCGACGAGCACGATCGCCAGGTCGGCGGTCGAGGCGCCGGTCGCCATGTTGCGCGTGTACTGTTCATGGCCGGGCGTGTCGGCGACGATGAACTTGCGCTTCGGCGTGGCGAAAAAGCGGTAGGCGACGTCGATGGTGATGCCTTGTTCGCGTTCGGCCTCGAGCCCGTCGACCAGCAGCGCGAAATCGACGTCGTCGCCGGTGGTGCCGTGCTTGCGCGAATCGCGTTCGAGCGCGGCGAGCTGGTCCTCGAAAATCTGCTTGGTGTCGGACAGCAGCCGCCCGATCAGCGTCGACTTGCCGTCATCGACAGAACCGCAGGTCAGGAAGCGCAGCAGCGACTTCTTCTCCTGCGCCGCCAGATAGTCGCGGACCCCGTCCGTCGGTGCCAGGCTCTTTGCCATGATGTGGCGCATGGTCAGAAATACCCCTCGCGCTTTTTCTTTTCCATCGAGCCGGATTCATCGCGGTCGATCAGGCGGCCTTGCCGTTCGGACGTGCGCGCGGTCAACATCTCGCCAACGATGGCTTCGAGCGTGTCGGCATCCGATTCTATGGCGCCGGTCAGCGGATAGCAGCCAAGCGTGCGGAACCGCACCAGCCGGTTTTCGACAACCTCGCCGGCGCGCAGTTTCATACGCTCGTCATCCCTGAGGATCAGCATGCCATCGCGTTCTACCACCGGCCGTTCCTTGGCGAAATAGAGCGGCACGATCGGAATATCCTCCTGAAGGATGTATTGCCAGATATCGAGTTCGGTCCAGTTCGACAGCGGAAAGACGCGGATCGACTCACCGGACGCGATGCGGGTGTTGAATATCTTCCACATTTCGGGCCGCTGGTTCTTCGGGTCCCAGACGTGCTGCGCATTGCGGAAGGAAAAGATGCGCTCCTTGGCGCGCGACTTTTCCTCATCGCGACGGGCGCCACCAAAGGCGGCATCGAAACCGTATTTGTCGAGCGCCTGGCGCAGCGCCACGGTCTTCATCACATGGGTGTGGGTGTTCGAGCCGTGGTCGAACGGATTGATATTGTCGCGCACGCCGTCTTCGTTGACGTGAACCAGCAGGTCGAAACCGAGTTTCTGCGCCATCTGATCGCGAAAGGCGATCATTTCACGGAATTTCCAGGTCGTGTCGACGTGGAGGAACGGGAACGGCGGTTTGGCGGGATAGAACGCCTTCATCGCCAGATGCATCAGCACGGATGAATCCTTGCCGACCGAATAGAGCATGACCGGCTTGGCAAAGGCGGCCGCAACCTCGCGAAAGATGTGGATGGACTCGGCCTCTAGCCGCTGCAGATGCGTAAGCGCTGTTGTCATGGACTGTGAGTGTTCTCTCGTGCGACAGAAGACCTTGCGTCAGATCGTCGGGGCCTTTGCGCCCGGTTCAAGCTTCGCTTCTGGATAATGTGTTCCGTGCGGGCGTTCTAGCAGATCGCCGCAGTCGAGAACAATGCAAGACGAGCGCGCCACCGTGGGTTCGAGAATGAATTTTCCATGGGCGCCCCAAAACCCGGAAATTTCTGCCCGCTAGGCTGATGGCCGGGAAAGCGACGGGAAAATATTAGTTGAACCAAGGCATCCCGCCGAACGCCATCCCGGATTACTGGCGCCGTTGCCGATTTTTCCGTGACGATCAGCCCAACACTATCGAAAACGGAGCCCGGCCGTTATACCAGCCTCTGAACGAGGGAAAAATGCGTCATCAGGCATGGGCAATTTCGACCGGAACCATTCGATTCCCTCTGCTTTATGAAACTTCCAGAAAATAGCGGGCAAGACAATTGAACCGGCTTTCGTCGATCAGGCAGCAATTCACGGCTTCTCGGGTCAATATCTACTTCTCCATCATTTGCTTCCTTTTCCCGCCGATCCTGGGATCGGTGGTCAGCTTCGTGTTCAATGGCGGCGGCCTGGCATCGGCCCTATTGATTGCCGTCAGGAAAAGACATTTCAACATCGACCGGGCGATGATGGCGTTGACCGTCGCGATCTATGCTTATTGCGCAGCCAATCTGATCGCTTCCATCGTCAACAATTCGATCGTCCGGGACGCCTCCCACCTCATCCCGCTGGTAACCTTGCTGTTTTTCCCGCTCTCCTATTCGACCTGGAGCATCACGCAGAAGGCAGTGCTTGTCCGCATTATCGTGCTGAGCAGCATGGCGGCGTGTTTTGCCGCGCTGCTGCTGGCGATCATTCAGCAATATTGGCTTGGGATGAGGGCCGAGGGCGGAGCCGGAAATGCGATTATCTTCGCCACGGTGCTGTGCCTTGCCGTGATGGTCTGCATGGCCGGCGCCGTGTCGGATATCGAGAAGCGCGGGGGCGCCCTCGTCTGCGCCTCGCTCTGCGGGACGATCGCCATCATCTACTCCGGGTCGCGCATTATCTGGCTGGCGCTGCTGATTGCCGGCATCGCCGTTCTAATGATCAACCGGCAGAAGCTGAGAGAGATGAATGCCGTCCGCCTGCTGCTACTGCTGGCGGCGGTCGGCATCGTGATCGCTGCTTTCGGCTTCCAGACGATATCCGGGCGCCTCGACTTTCTGCGCTCCGACTGGGATACGCTTGGCGTGCACGGCAATTACGACACCTCGTTGGGGATGCGTGTCGCGCTCTGGGAGATCGGCCTGAAGGCGTTCCGGGAGATGCCCCTGTTCGGACATGGAGTGGGTGCAACCCAGCTTTTGATAAAGCAAGGTTTCCAAGACCAGTTCGCGATGGACGCAGGCTTCAATCATTTCCACAACGGCTTTCTGACTGCATTGGTGCAGGCAGGAATTCTGGGCGCGGTAACGCTTGCGGCGATCTTTGTCGTTGCCGCCAGGAATGCCGCCGTGGTGCTGCGCAACAGCGTCGATCCGATCGAGCAGTTCGGCGCCACCATGATCGTCGTCGCGGTGATCGTTTATCTGACCGGTGGGATGACCGGCATTCTGGTCGGCCATGACATTCTGGACTCGGTGCTGATGGTCTTCCTGGTGTCGGGAACATATCTTGCCTGCGGACATCAGGCCCCACTGCCGGAAGAGCAAGCGTCAAGGGTGGAAGAGCAGGCTCTTCCATCAGCCGCTCGATAGCCATTGCGGGCTGGACAATGAAAGTGTTGGTCACCGGCGCGACGGGTTTCATCGGGCGCGTTGTCGTCAGCCAGCTTCGCGAGGCTGGTGCCGAGCTTCGCCTCGCCTCCCGCCGCCCCGAGGGGCTTGGCTCCGGGGACGATGCGGTGCTTATGCCCGATTTCGATGCGCCGGACGCGGCTTTTGCCGCGCTTACCAAGGATGTGACGCATGTCGTCCATTGCGCGGGCCTGAACAACGATCAAGGCAATGCCACCGAGGCCGACTTTCAGGCAGCCAACGCCGAATTGACCGCGCGGCTGGCGCATGCCGCTGCCACGCAGGTGAGCGGACGCTTCATCCACCTGTCCTCGATCCGGGCCGTGATCGGCGCGCGGGTCAGCGCAACGATCGACGAAGAGACGATCCCCGACCCGCAATGCGCCTATGGGCGCTCGAAGCGCGAAGGCGAGATCAGGGTGCTGGACGCCTATGCCTCGCGCGGCCGTCCGGATGCCACCGTATTGCGCCTGCCTCCGGTCTACGGAACCGGCATGAAGGGGAATCTGGCGACGCTGATGCGCCTGGCCGATACCGCCCTGCCGCTGCCGACCGGCGCCCTGACAGGAACCCGCTCGCTGCTGTCATCGCTATCGGCCGCCCGAACGGTACGGCATTTGCTGATGCATCCGGGACCACTGCATCCGGTCTATGGTGCCAGCGATGTGCCGCCGGTTTCGGTTGGCGCCATTGTCGGCGCTTATCGCAGCGGCTTCGGACGGCCGGCGCGCCTGATGCCCATGCCGGCCCAGTTGATGCGGGCGGCCGCCGTCCTGCTGGGCAAGCGGACATTTTGGGACAGCATGACCGCGACGCAGACATGCGACCCTTCCCTGCTGATATCCCAGGGCTGGACGCCTGAAAACGGCACGCTGGAGCGGCTGGCGGAGATGGCACGGCTCGGCAAATCGCAGTTTCTTGCTTGACCATGGTCGTTCCAACGAACCGGCTTGCGCTGGGCCGCTCAACTTCGATAGAGCGTTCCAACCAGGATCCGAAGATCGAGCCAGAACGACGCTGCCTTGAGATAGGCTGCATCGGTTTCGGCCAAAAGCTGCGGGTTCGACATGTCGATACCCTTGATCTGGGCCAGGCCGGTAATGCCGGGAAGTGCCGCCGAGACCCCCAGCCGCTCGCGACACTCGATCAGTTCCGTCTGGGTCGGCAGACAGGGACGCGGCCCGACCAGGCTCATCTCGCCCTTCAGGACGTTCCAGAACTGTGGCAGCTCATCGAGCTTGAATTTTCTCAAGACCTTTCCGACGGACGTCACGGCATTCGCCGGCGCCTCGTGCGAGGGCAATGACGGCGTTCCCTGATACATCGTCCTCAGTTTGTGGCAGCGAAAAAGCACACCGCCGCGGCCGACCCGCGTCTGGGAAAAAATTACCGGACCGGGCGATGATGCCCGGACGGCAAGCACGGCGAGCAGCAGCACGGGGGATGTGACCATCAGCAGCAGCGTTGCACCGGCGACGTCGAAGATTTGCTTGGCTGTCGTCATGAACGGCCGACTATGCTCCTGGTCAAAGCTCCCCGTGGCAATGCGCGGACGAAGCTGGTCAATCCGGCCGACGTAGCATGAGGACCCCTCTTGACCAAGCGCGCCTTGCAGCCGTTCGAAGTTCAGATGCGACCCAGGATGAATGCGAGGTAGAGCCCCAGCGTCCCGGCAAAAGTCTGGCGATAGACGCCGCTTTTGCGCAAACCATCCAAGCGGCGGAAAAGACCGCCTCGCCGACTATTTGTGAACAGGTCGACGCATGCCGCGGCATCCTGGGTAAGCAAGTCGCGATTGACGGCAAGGCCGGCAAGATTGAGATCGGTCCAGCCGGCAAAGTCACCCTTGAACAGGCGGCCAAGCCGCGAGATTCTCGCCTGCCACGATGCATTGGCGCCAACCAAATTCGCCGCATGCTGCCGGTAGCGCACCAGCGGTCGCGGATCGTAGCGGACGAGCCCGCCGGCCCCGGTGACAATCAGGTAGGCCCACCAATCGTGGCTGACGAAGCCGCTCCGCGCAGAAGCCGTGGCCAGCAGATCGCGCGCCGTGCGGTTGAGCAGGATGGTGTTGCCGCCGGCGATGCTTTGAACAAGCGCGTTGCGGAAGGACGGCGGCCGCCGAAACAGCGGCGAATGGCCGACCAGGCTTCCTGTTTCGGTCATGGTCGCGGTCCGCGAGCAGAACATGAGCGGGATTTCTGCGTCGAATGCCTGCATCCAGGTGATGGCGCTTTCCAGCCTGTCGGGTTCCCAGATGTCGTCCTGGTCGCTGAATGCATAGCAGTCCGCATCGATGCGCCGATCGAGGAGCATCGACCGGAAATTGGCGGCGAACCCTTGCCGCGGGCCTTCCATCAGGGTCATTCGACCCTTGGACCAGCGAGGTTTCCATGCCTCGACAATGGCAGTGGTGCCATCGACGGAGCCGTCGTCGGAGATCCACAGATCGATCAAGGGGTGCGACTGCATGAGCAGCGACTGCAACTGCTCATCGATGAAAGCGGCGCCGTCTTTCGTGCCCATCAGGACCGCGATGCGCAGATCTGCCCTATCCACGAATGTCAAACACCTTGTAAGGTTTTCAGATCCACGAAATCGCGCCCATCTGTTGTTAAGCGGATTTTGCGACGCCAAACGTTTCCGCCCAGGCTGCAAATTGCTCTAACTCGCCTGGCCGGCTGTCTTCGGGATCAGCCGTGCGTGCGCCCTTGTCTTCGTCGTACGGTCGAGGTCCGCCAGGACGGCGAGCGAGCTTGCCTTGTCCTGCCCCTTCATCGATTGCTGCAGCGCGGCTAGCGCGGCCTGGACATCGGGCCACTGCGCGACATCCGTGCTCAGGCCAAAAATCTTCGAGGTGCTGAGTTCGACCAGTTCCTCGTCTTCGCCGTGCAGCGTCTCGTGAAGCTTCTCACCTGGCCGTATGCCGGTGAAGCGGATCGGAATGTCGCTGTATGGGCTCTTTCCCGCCATGCGGATCATCGTCTCGGCAACTTCGAGGATCGGCACCGGCTTGCCCATGTCGAGCATGTAGACGGCGTAATCCTGGCCGGCCGGGCGCGACGCGGCGTCGGCGGCGGACATGATGACCAGGTCGACGGCTTCGGCGACAGTCATGAAATAGCGCGTCATGCGCCGGTCGGTAATGGTGACGGGCCCGCCGGCCTCGATCTGCGCCTGGAATATGGTCGCCACCGAGCCGTTGCTGCCGAAGACGTTACCGAACCGGACGGCTATGAACTTGGTGGCGGAGCGGCGCCCGGTCGGCTCGCTGGCCGCTGTTCCGTGCAAGGCGCTGACGATCTGTTCGGCGGCACGTTTTGTCATGCCGAGCACGGATGACGGATCGACGGCCTTGTCGCTCGATATCAGGACGAATTGCGCCACCCCGCACTTGGCGGCAACCTCGGCGCAGACGAGCGTGCCGAAGACATTGGTCTGGATGGCCGATTCCCAGTTCTCCTCGAGCAGTGGCACGTGCTTCAGCGCCGCGGCATGGAAGATGATGTCGGGCTTGAATTCCGTCGCCACGCGCGTCATCTGGCGCCGGTCCGCGACATCGACGATGCGGACCTTGAGACGGTCGTGGTCCTTCTCCTCGACATACTGGCTCAACTGAAAGATGCCGAACTCGGAGTTGTCGGCGACCAGCACCGCCTCGGCCCCCAGTTCCAGCGACCGCTTGACCAGCGTGCGGCCGATGGACCCGGCGCCTCCCGTAACCAGGACCCGCTTGCCGCCGACGAAGGCGCCGATGCGCTCGATATCGGACGGCACCGTCTGGCGGCGCAGGATGGTCTCCATCTCGACCGCGTCGAGAACGAGCTTTCCCTCATGGCCCAGCTGCGAGAGTCCCGAGAACTGGACGACCGCGATGTCGGCATGCCGCGCGACGCGGACAAGCTCCGAATATTCCTCGATCTCATGCTCGGCTCCGCTGCCGAAAATCAGGAGATCGAGGCTTTGGGTGCCGGATGTATAGTCCTCGAGGACCTCGATCAGGCGCGGTCGGGTCGCCACCACGGGAACGCCTTGGATCCGCGTGCCCAGCGGCGCGCCCTGCTCGGTCGCCATGATGCCGGCGATCGAGTGGTCGGCCGGCTGCGCCGTGCGTGTGAAGCGGATGATCAGGTCGGCCTCGCCGAGCCGGCCGACGAACAATGCCTGCTTGGTCCGCGTTCTATCGGCATTGCGATTCAAGATGCCCCAACTCGCGCCGTCGCGCAGGAAGCGGTAGAACAGCCTGGGCGCGGATATGATGGTGAAGGAGACCAGCAGAAAAACGATGAACTGGCGCTCGTTGAGCCCTTGCACGGGCTGGAAAGAACGAACCAGCAGCGAAACCAGGTAAAGAGTGAGCGTCAAAATCGCGCAGCTCTTCAGGATGTTGAAAAAGTCCGGCGTCGAGGCAAAACGCCAGACCGTGGTGTAGAGCCCGCAATACCGGAACAGCAGATGGCCGATGAGAACGATGCTCGCCCAGGTGGCCAGCCCCTCGGTGGACAGCGCATCGAACGAAAGGTCCGACCGCGACAAAACGAGGCTAAGCGCCACCGCGACCAGGACCATGATCACGTCCTGGACCATGATGAAGACACGCCGCATCTCCGGCCTGAGTCCGAACACAGCTTCCAGGTAAGAATTCATGGGATAGTACTAGACTCCAGGCTTTCGGACATCAGCAACAGCGAAGTGCGGACACGAAGACATTCGCGGCCGATCACTCCTACAAAGCACAATCTCCGGCCCCCGCCGTACTGTATCGCATACTGCGGGCGTGAACGCATAGCCAGAGGTTTTTTGGCGTATGGCATTCTCGGGCAAAATCGAGCCAGCATGTTGTCTGTTGGACTGAGCAGCGTGGGTTGAGGAGTGGAATGTCCACTGCTAAAGGCAGGTCTAAAGCGAGAATTCGCAACCGAGATGAACGATGCCCCCTAAAATTATCTGGACGGCGTGGCTGCAAGGCATCGACGCCGCGCCACCAATCGTCAAAGCGTGTGTGACCTCTTGGCAGAGAAAGAACCCCGGTTGGACGATTCACATCCTCACCAGGGAGACCCTTGCGGATTTTTTGCCGGAGGTAAGTGATCCAAGCTCAATCCTTTCCAGGTCGCTTTCAGAGGCAACCTATAGCGATATAGTGCGCATCGAACTCCTGTGCAGATATGGGGGAGTTTGGGTCGACGCTACTTGCTATTGTCTGCGGCCTCTCGATGAGTGGCTGGATGGATTGATGTCAGAGGGCTTCTTTGCCTTTGAGCGACCGGCCCCTACCCGAATGCTGTCTTCATGGTTTTTGGCGGTATGCCAGTCTTCTTACTTAGCTCACGAGTGGCGCCGACTGGTCTATCGACATTGGCAGAACCGATCAGGTGATTCGGACTACTTCTGGTTCCACCATTTGTTCGGCGAGGCTTATCAAAAAAATAAAAAATTTCGTTTGTTGTGGGATTGCGTGCCCAAGATATCGGCTGGGCCGCCACATCTATTCGCACCTTATGAGACGCGATTGCTCGGCGCGATTTCAAAGGAGGATCGAGAGAGCATATCTCTTGCCAAGCTTCCGATCCTAAAGCTTACACACAAAGTCGATCACAGCGCCGTGCATGAAGGAAGCGCTTACCAATTTCTTTGCAACTTTATTTGGCGCTCGCCCGGACCAGACGTCCAACCTTCGAGCGGCCGACACACAGTGGTCACTGACGCCAAAGCGCAACCGATTCTTTTGTGCTGGTATGGATCGCTGAAGGACAATGGAACTATCGGAGATCTGTACGCGGTGCAGAGTGTCGCTGCTCGCATGAAGGCGCTAGGCTTGAATTTCAGGCATTTAACAGCGAGCCCCGCGTTTGAAATTTCAGGAGAAAGGGTGTCACTGGACGAAATCGACGGGAGTGACTATGCCACTTTGGTTTTCGTTTGCGGTCCAGTCATCAAGGATCATCCGATTGTAGAGACGGTAATTTGTCGATTTCCGTCGATTAGAAAAATCGGGGTCAGCATCAGCCTGTTTGATCAAAACCATATCAACTATGCCCAGCCGTTCGATGTCGCATTGGCTCGAGAAGGCGGCGGTCGGCGCTTTGAGGACGTCGCTATCCTCGCACCTTGGCGGCCTACTCCAACGCGGGTGCGTGGGTCGAACGTACCGCTTGTTGTCGGATTGGTGCTTCGTGGTGAACAGGGTGAGTATGGACTCCAAAATTCACTCCATGATCGCACCAGTGCTCTCACCGCGCGCGTACTCGACACCCTCGCCGCAAATTATCAAGTGAAAACGGTTGAGATAGAACACCACTTGACCCGTTCCGGTCGCGCACCAGTGGAAATCGAGGCTCTATACTCATCTTGCGATCTCGTGCTCACGTCTCGTTTTCATGGTGCAATTCTGGCGATGCGAAATGAGGTTCCTTTCATCGCGATCGATCAGATTCGCGGCGGCGGAAAGCTGACAAGTCTACTTTCCGCCTCTGGATGGCCATTTGTTTATCAGATTGAGCACGCAAAAGAGGATGTGGTGGCCCGCGCTGCCCTCGACCTCATTGAGGGGCGCAAAGTCGACCTGCTGCTGGATGTTATCGAAGGCACCAAATCCAGGGCTGCCGAGACGCTCAGTGCTCTGGAAGTTCTGCTGAAGCCAAAGACACCTGCGGCGTCGCGTCCAAGTTTGCGTAGCCGATTGCGGCAAGGTCTGGCTCGCTGGCGACGCGTATGAGAATGCCTTCAACAATTTTGTGAAGCATACACAATTCATCGTTCACCAACCCTCGCACGCCGGCACTTGCGAGGTAGACTCCCGGCAACATGACACAGTTAAATGTAAAACCTACTGTCATTTCTGAACCGGATCTGGCCAATCGAGTTCTTTCTGCTTTCACCCTGTGCGTGTCTGAACCTGCCAACACCAAGCCCGTTACATTTTTGAACAGGAACTCAAAGCCAACCTCCCTTGCTTCAGAAGAAAAGTTTACTGTGTATTCGAAGATGTACCGCTTTCCCATTTGGAGTACGTTCACCTTCTCGCCACTGAGGGTCAGAACGCGAAGGTCCCGAATGCGGGCGCCTCGTTCTTCGAGATAAACTGCGGACTTCGACTTGAGGTTAGGATCGTAGTAGTCTGCGTACTGACCGGCGGTGTCGCTCGGTTCGATTTTGATAGGTAACGCGACGACCGTACCGGAGGCTTCCGCAGCAGGGTATTTCACGGCGGCGGCCCATTTAGGATCGGGGGCGGCGGGCTTGTCAGCAGCTGATGTCTTGTCACTCGGCGAAACATCGCTGCGCGCCATAATCCCAGCGCGGATTTCTTTCGCCGCCTCCATGCTGGCGTTGACCAGCCGCTGGTATTGCGCCACCACCGCTTTTGGTCGGCCTGCCAGGATGAGTTCACCTGTATCCACGAGCATCGCCCGTGAGCACAATTGCACGATAGTCTGAGCCCCATGGCTCACAAACAGAATGGTGCCGCCCCGTTCCTTGATCTGCTCGATGCGGGCGTAGCACTTGCGCTGAAACGCTTCATCGCCCACCGACAGCGCCTCGTCGACTACCAAAATATCCGGATCGACATTGATGGCCGTGGCAAAGGCCAACCGCACATACATGCCTGACGAATAGGTCTTCACCGGCTGGTCGATGAAAGGCCCAATATCGGCGAAACGAGCGATGTCATCGAAACGCCATTCCATCTCCTTGCGCGGAACACCCAGGATCGAGGCATTGAGAAAGACGTTTTCGCGGCCGGTGAATTCGGGATTGAATCCAGCGCCGAGTTCCAGCAACGCGGCGATGCGGCCGTTGACCTCGACTGAGCCGCTGGTTGGTTGCAGCGTACCGCAAATGATCTGCAGCAGCGTTGATTTCCCGGAACCGTTACGACCGATAATGCCGACCGTCTCGCCGCGGCCGATTTCGAAGGACACACCCGACAGAGCCGCGAAATCTCGGAAATAGCGGCGCGGCGGGCGCCCAATCAGCCGCTCCAGCCGCGGAACGACCATTTGCTTGAAGCGATCTTGCGGCCGTTCAAACATGACATAATGTTTCGACACATCGCGCACGCGAATCGCAAATTCCGAGGTATGTCCGTCCGCCTCGATTGCAGACTTGTTAGAGGACATCGGCAAAGCCCCTGCGGGTCTTCTGAAAAAACTGATAACCGAGAACAGCCACCGCGACTGCTACGCCCGAATAATAGCCGAGCGACATCCAGTTTGGCAGTACGCCGAAAATGACGACGTCGCGGAAACTTTCGACTGGAATTGCGAGCGGATTGAGTGACAGCCAGGGTTGCAACCAGGCTGGCAGCGACGTTCTTTGAAAGAAAACCGGGGAAAGAAACATAGTCGCGGTCACTAGCGGCGCTATGATCTGGCTCATGTCACGAAAATAGACACCGATCGATGCCAACACCCAAGCAATGCCAACCACCATCACGACGAGCGGCGCAAAAACCGCTGGAGCCAGAAGCGCCGTCAGTGGGATATGGCCAAAAACGATATAGGCGAAAGCGAAAAGCACCAGCAGGCTGACAGCAGCATGGAACAGCGCGGCTCCAGCCGAGACAGCCGGCAGGATTTGGATGGGGAAAACGATCTTCTTGACGTAGTTGGTGTTGGTTACAATCAACGACGGCGCAGACGAAACCACCTCAGCAAAAAACTGAAAGACAATCAGCCCGCAAAACAGAATGACGGCGAATTCTCCGGTCGAATGCGTAGCACTCGGCTGGTCTGGAACCGCCCACCGTGATTTCATCACGACACCGAATACGAAAGTGTAAACGGCCAGCATGAACAGCGGATTGAGCAGTGACCATAATAATCCAAGCATGGAACCACGGTAACGACCGACCACCTCTCGACGGATGAGGGATATTAAAACGTCCTTATTTGCCATATCTTGCTTATGATGTCCTAATTCGCAGGAACTTGAGATTCAGCAATCTCGGCACGAATCCGGCGAGCTAATTCCAGCCGATCGGCGATCGGTGAGCTGCCCTTCGCCATATTGACAATGAATTCGTAGCCTTCGGTCTCAAACGAAACTTGCTCCGAGCAACCGACTAGATTCAAGGAGAAAAGGTCATTCATGATCAAAGAAAACGATGCCGGCGTAAATCTCCAGTTATGCACATCAAAATAAGTTTGCTCGACTTGGGACCGCTGGTATAATTCTTCTGCCTGCTGAAAGGTATGCAGGAACTTCAAATCGCCCATCGCACCACGGCGCCATGATGGTTTGCCATCCAAAAACGCAGCAAGGGATACGTGATCAAAGATCGTTCCGGGAGTGTGGCGCTTTCGTTTCTCGACAAAAGCCTGAAGAACTTCTCCTGTCGTAGTGATTCCCCGGAAAATGTCGAAACAATACCGGCAATCCGGTATCGCCAACGAAATTACCCCACCCGGCTTCAACATGGACTCGCATTGCCTAATAAAGCTTACAAGATCTGTCGTATGTTCAATGACGTGCGAAGCAAGGACAAAATCGTAATATTCTCGACGTCCGGTGAGCTCATCCAAAGGCTCTCCCTGCCAAACAAAATCGACTTCCTCTATTAGATTTATGTCGACACCCATTCCTTTGTATTTGCGCCGCAACTCATCCGCAGGCGCATGATCGAGAGTCTCAACGCGGTAGCCCTGCGCCTTCGGTAGCAGAGGACTGTACCCTGGGCCTATCTCAAGGCCCAAACCCTGCGGGTCTATATGCCATAGCAATTTCTCCTGCCTATTCAATTGACGGTCGGGTCGCGCCTTCCTTGTTGGCCGCGAATTTGCGACATCCTCGAAGCTTGAATCTAAGCGAGGATTGCCACTCCTCGTCGCCCGATAAGAATCAGCCGCAATGGCACCGAAACCGGGCCGCGCGGGTTGTGATCGGCTTTCGGTCATAAACCGTTCCATGGCATCGATCCAGTTGCCGGCCTGCTTCGTCAGCACTCGCGAATCCCAAACTTCATTTGAACAATTGGTGGCAATGCGGCGGCGCATTTCATCATCTTGGATCATACGATCTAAGGCGCTCGACCATTCATCATGATTTGCATTGGCCAAAAGGCCGTTCTCATCATGACGTATCGTGCCTCTATAAGCAGCGACGTTGCTATAGATCCCCGGCACGCCAATCGCACTATAGTCAAGAAATTTTATATCGGATTTTGATCTATTAAAACGAGTGTCATTTAGCGGTGCGATTGCAAAATCCCAATCTATCGTCTCCTGCATCCATTTGACAAATCCGGGATACTCCACGCTCTCATGAGGAACTCCGGATATACGAATTGGCGTGGAGCCGAATAGAGAAATAACTTCCGAAGAGCCAGCAACGCCCACGATCTCAAATTCGACATTTGGATTCAACGATATAAACCTTCGAAGAGGCTGTACGATGCCCAACAGATCCTCAAAATGGGTGAAGGTCCCCATATACCCAAATCGCAACTTCCGCGGCGAGGAGGAAGAGGTCCTTGGCTTGCGACGCTTAAATAACGTGTCGTCTATCTGATTGGGCAGAACAGCGATGTTAGGGTTTAGGCTCCCTATACGTTCTGCCAGAGTAGGAGTCGAAGCGATAACGCCGATACTTTTTTGGATAAAGCGCCTGCATATTGTCCGTTGAAGCGCTCCGGGCCAAGGTGCGCATCCTGGCTCATCATTCAGGTCAAGAAGGTTGTCGTCTAACGAATAGACGAGGGGAATTCGCCGTTGTTCGAGCTCAGAAAAAAGGGCGGCCTGCGCAACAGCTTGTTGCCCGGCATCAAAATCTTGGCGCCACAGGCGGTCAACCACGACAACGTCAACAGCATGATTGGGCAGCTCCACGCCGGTCGACAACGCAATTCTTGCCGCGTTTGCATGATGTCCTAGCGGTCTGAGCAGCCGTATATAGCTAGCTCCGAACGGAGTTCGGCCATCTCCACTTTCAAACAAAACATGGACCTTGAGTCTTTTCGACAACGTCCTCAACTCCACATCATCACTTTAAATGTCCGGAAATAAAGCATCGAGTATCCTGACTGCTGACTTCTCCGCGTAATATTTGGAAGCGGTTTTGATGCCGGTCAATTGTATTCCCGCTAGTAGCTGCCTGTCGCCAACAAGCTCCACAAGCGCCTGATAACAAGCGTCTTCATCTGACGTATCTATGATCAGCCCATCGCTGAGATGCGTGACAATCTCGGCTAAGCCTCCGTTTGCCGGCCCCACCACAGCAGTAGCGCAGCCCATCGCTTCCAGTGCCGTTAAGCCCATGGCTTGATAAACCGAAAAGTCCGCAAATATATCTACAGACGCGAGAAGATCCGACATTTGGTCAGGATCCAAGTGACCTCTTATCACCGCATTTGGAAGATGAGCGAAACGCCTCATAAGAGGATCTTCGGGCGAGCAACCAAAAATATGGACTTCCACCTGCTTTGGCTGATTACGACAGAGGCGCTCTAACACAGAGGCGGTTAACTCGGGTGCCCGGCGAGGCGTCGAGGGGCGGATCATAGCAGCGATCCGTGTTACGGTCTTGTCGTCACGTGTGCCTGGAAAAAAGCGATCGCTATCGTAGCTTGGCCCGACAATCGACGCCTTGACTCCAGCACAGCGCTCCAGCTCTCCAGCGTTCCATGATGTTTTGGTGAACAATTTCATATCCGGAATCGCCGTGTAACTACTCAGCGCTTGCGCATAAAGAGGATCCGATTCATCGAAGAAATAGGGTTCGAAATCCTGAACGTAATATCCAATACTTTGCGATTTTTCAAAACGCAGCCCTCTCAACCATTCCACTGTAAAAAAAACGGTGGCAACTATTGCGTCAAAATTCCCGCTTACATCCGCCAAGGATTGAGGGTTCTCCAGATATATTATCGGGACCTCGATGTTGGGATAGCTAAACTCGAATGCATCTCTGTGCATTTTTAAATTTGCAATTGTAACATCAACGCCCGCGCGCATCATGCTTTGGGCTTCGGTGAGCACAACATTGGCCCCTCCCCCAGAGTCCCGAATTGGCAGCAAAAGCAGGACGCGCCGTCCCTCGTGCCGACTACGAATTTGATCCCGAGCCAGAGTACGCTCCGAACTCACAGCAACTCTTGCGCGCATTGCTGCGAGACCGGTATTTTCTCTTGTCGCATCCACAGATGGCAAGATGCGGCTGCCGTGCTTTTCACGCAACATTAGGTCGGAGCGTTCGACGAGCTTACGTCGTCGCTCATTCGAATAGCTCTTTGATTGCGCATGATAGACGTATGTGTCCTCGGCCACTGCGAGTAGCCAGCCTGCGGCCGTGGCACGCAGACAATAATCATTTTCCTCTCCATACCCCTCCCCAAATGACGCCTCATCGAAATAGCCGACTTCTTCGATTAGAGACCGTTTGAGAAGAATACAAAAACCGTTTAGGAATCCGACCTTGGGATAAACTCGCGGAGAGCACTCGGCAACGCGCACAGCCATACCGTTCGCATCCACACCGTCGGGCAGCGGGTTCAATGCCCAATCGCCTTCTTCGACGGTCAGGGGCACAGACTGCCACGAGGCAGTGTTGCTCAAGGGTCCAACCATTCCAATCTTGGTATCCGATTGAGCACATTCGATTAGGCGATCGAGCCAAAATGACGTAACGACGGTGTCGCTGTTTAATAGGACGACGAAATCTCCGCTGGAGGCCCTTAGACCAGCATTGGCTGCACGCGTGTAACCTAAGGCAACCTGATGTCTTAGCAGCTTGCCCTGCTGCCCAACCATGAACTCCTTTAGATATGTCGCTGTTGGTTCGTCGCTGCCGTCGTCTACAACGATCAGGTTATAAGGAGGCATCGTCCGTATCGTAATCGACTCCAGACACCTGCGGACGTCATCCAAGGCGTTATGGACACAAACAATGATGTCCACAGCGGCAACGTGACGGCGAACCTCACTTGGACGTCGAACAGGCGCTTGTCTGATACCCGACGCCCCATGCGCAACCAGACTGGGGAGACTCGCGGCGCTATTCCGCTGTTCCAAAATCTTCATGCGGTACGCAATGCCTCTTACGCCCTCACGGCGAAGCACCCGCCAACTGGAAGATACGAGGGGTGCAACGCCGCCCGAAAAGCGCAGCGCGGCGGGTGCTAGCTTGAAAACTGACAATGGGCTGAGACGCGGACCAACCGGCTGAACCGTTCGCATTATCGAACTGCGCTCACTCCATTCCCCCTCATCTTTGCCGTGAGCTACGAAATGCGCCAGAGGATTTAAGCCGGCAAGTGCAACATCCGGACGGAGGCGTAGATAGTTACTGCTGCTGAACTGCGGATTTGGGTCACGACCCTCTTTGGCGCCGAAGACAACATAGTGTCGCAAAGGATCAACACGCCACTCAACAACATCAGGATTATTGCTGAGATACCAGTCTCTGTCGAAACTACCGGATTTTCTAATGATGCTCGCAGCTCGCACCTCGCGTATCGGTGCAAGAGTAAGCTTGGCTGCAGCTTTCCACAGAACTGAAAGGGGATAACCGACGTCGAATGTTGTGCGCCTAACGAAGCGCGTGGCCGATCGAAGAGGGGATGTCAGCCGCCAAGACGTGCTGTTGTGAATAGCTTGAAGGCGAATTCTACTCTCGGCGAGAGCTTGGTCCCGCTCCAGCAACATATTTGCATGAGCAACGCGATTGGCCTCCAGTTCCTGAGTCAAAAGGTGCAGCTGGTTTTCGGCATCGGATTTACGCTGTCGCTCACGCTCGACCTCCGCGGATAGCTCGCCCGTCAAACGACCGACGGCATCACACGCTCGAACGAGTTCAACCTCCTTCCTCGCGACTTTCACTCGAAGTTTTTCGAGTTCGGTTGTATTCGACGCCTGTTGTTCAGCCAGCCGGCGAAAATCTTGCTCTCGCTGTATTAGCTCCTTGTCTTTTACTTCCGTTTCTTGACGGAGCTTCTCCAATTCTGCCGTTTGTCGGCTAATTTCCGCAGCCCGTTCATCGGCCAGATGTTGCGCCTGCGAACCTATCTGAACCGACCGCTGAACACGCGTGTCAATCTCCCCGAAGAAGGCTTCGCCAAACACCGGAGTGACGGTATCGAAGGAGATCCGCACGGCGTCAAGACGCTCCATTGCGGTCGCATCCTCAGAATCCTTCTCAAGGCCTCTTAGCGCGCCGTAGGCTTGCTTTACCCATTCAACCACTCGTGGATCGGCGTCGAGCAAGTCCGCGCTTGCGACATGATGCTGATGATCGGTCGAAAAATGGGCGGACAGAGTTGTATGCGTTTTTTTCGAAATGGATTGTGGCCATTCAAGCCGCAGCGAATTGGCAATTTTCTCAATGTCGGCGCGCCAGTTTTCAAGCATGGCCTCATACGACACAAAGACGCGCGGCTTGCCACGCGTCGCGTGTTCGGCCTCTAGTGCATACCTCAGCCAAAGGAGAGTACTGAAGCCGAAGGTAAATCCATCTCGCTTTTCGAGCGAAGCAATGACTGCCAAGGGATTGCGCTGGGTCAGTACGTAGCGAACGTCGACCTTCATCCGCTCCAGTATTTCCGCATAAAGCGGTACGAAACGCGAAATACGCGGCTCCTTAAGCACGAAAAATGGAGCGCTGCCATATTCCTCGTCTAACAGCCGTGCGATCTCGGCCTTGTAGAAGCGCAGACGCGCCGAGCCAAGATCGGCTTGGTCAAAGGATCGCCAGTCATCCCATCGGCTGCCGGCCTCGGCCAGCATTCGGTCATGAAGGTCTACGAGCCGCAACGGCTCCCAATGGCCGGCAGGGTTAGTCGGATTAGCGCCGAGCATATTTTTCGGCAGCTCCGCGCCGAGCAGGCTAATCGCCCTCGTCAGGGCGCTGGTACCCGACCGGTGCATTCCAAGCACCATGATGCACGTACGCTTGGCAGCTTTCGGCTTTGCCTTGCGGGTTTTCGGCGCCGCCGCGTCAACGGGCGTTGCATCGCGCACATTTTCCGGTGATGGCTGTTTGTTCATGCAGTCAAAGCCTGTCTCGTCTCCAGAAGCCGGCGCACCACCTTCCCCGTTGAATCCCGCCAGTCCGGCGCCGTCCACCCGAACGCCGCTGCAAACTTTGCCGTCGAAAGCCGTGAATTGGCGGGGCGGCGCGCCTTGGTCGGATAGTCCATCGTAGAAATGTCCCGTACCCGCGCCCAAGGGCCACCAAACACGCGGCTTGTGTCCAGTATATGGCGGGCAAAGCCGCTCCAGCTGGTCTCGCCGGTGCCGGCCAGGTGATAGGCGCCGAACGCGCCGAAGTTGTTCTCGCCATGCAGCATCGCCGCCGCATGCAGGATCGCGTCGGCGATATCAAGTGCGGAGGTGGGATTTCCCCACTGATCGGCCACCACGGAAATCTCGTCCCGGTCGGCGGCGAGGCGCAGCATGGTCTTGACGAAATTCTTGCCGAACGGGCTGTAGACCCAGGCGGTGCGCAGGATCACATGGCGCGGGTTGGCGGCGGCGACCGCCTGTTCGCCGGCGAGCTTGGAGGCGCCGTAGACGCCGAGCGGCGCGGTCGGGTCGGTTTCGACGTAGGCGCGGTCCTTCGAGCCGTCGAAGACATAGTCGGTCGAAAGATGGATGACGGGAACGCCGAGGCGCGCGGCCGCTTCAGCCACTTTGCCCGCACCGACGGCGTTCACAGCAAATGCAAGATCGGGCTCATCCTCGGCCTGGTCGACGGCCGTGTAAGCGGCGGCCGACACGACGATGTCCGGCTTCGCCGCCGCGATGGCGTCGATCACCGTATCGGGGTTTGCCAGGTCGAGTTCCGGGCGGCCGATGGCGATGACCTCGACGCCGGCGCGCGCCTGGCCGGCCTCCAGAAGGCTCGCCGCGACCTGGCCCTCGCGCCCGGTGACAACGAGCCTCATACGGCCTCCTTGCGCGCTTCGCCCAGCCTTTCGCCGGCGTAGCGCTCCTCGCGGATCGGGCCCCACCACCATTTGTTGTCGAGGTACCAGTCCACGGTCCGCGCCAGGCCACTGTCGAAATTCTCCCTCGGCTCCCAGCCGAGGTCGCGAGCGATCTTGGAAGCATCGATGGCATAGCGCCGGTCGTGACCGGGGCGATCGGTGACGAAGGAGATCAGGTCGCGATAGCTCCTGCCGCCGGCCCGGGGGCGCCTGGCGTCGAGCAGATCGCAGATCGTCTCGACGACGGCGAGGTTCGTCCGTTCCGAATTGCCGCCGACATTGTAGCTCTCGCCGGGCGTGCCCCTGGTCGCGACCAGCTCCAGCGCCCGCGCATGGTCCTCGACGAACAGCCAGTCGCGCACATTGGCGCCGGCGCCATAGACGGGCAAGATTTTTTCATCGAGCGCGTTGAGGATGACGAGCGGGATCAGCTTTTCGGGAAAATGATACGGGCCGTAATTGTTCGAACAGTTGGAAAGCACGACCGGCAGGCCGTAGGTCTCGTGCCAGGCCCGCACCAGATGGTCCGAGGCCGCCTTGGAGGCGGAATAGGGCGAGGACGGCGCGTAAGGCGTCTCCTCGACGAACATGCCGCCGTCGAACGGCAGATCGCCG
Source organism: Mesorhizobium sp. M0587 (assembly GCF_040320945.1). Taxonomy (NCBI): domain Bacteria; kingdom Pseudomonadati; phylum Pseudomonadota; class Alphaproteobacteria; order Hyphomicrobiales; family Phyllobacteriaceae; genus Mesorhizobium; species Mesorhizobium sp. M0587. The sequence continues at coordinate 24,133 of NZ_JAMYQP010000007.1, read as the reverse complement.
AACACCTCGTCGGTCGAGACGTGGTGAAAGCGGAAGCGGCTCTTCCTGTCGCCGGAAAGGCCGCGCCAGTATTCCAGCGTGGCATTCAGGATCCGGTAGGTGCCGACGATGTTGGTCTCGATGAAGGCGCCCGGCCCGTCGATCGAGCGGTCGACATGGCTCTCGGCGGCGAGGTTCATGACGATGTCGATATCGTCGCGGCGCAGGATCTCGAGCACCGCCCTCTCGTCGCAGATATCGGCCTGGGCGAAGCTGTAATTATGGGCATTCTCGACCGGCCGCAGCGAGGCCAGATTGCCGGCATAGGTCAGCTTGTCGAGATTGGTCACGCGGTTGGCCGGGTTGGCGCACAAATGCCTGCACACCGCCGAACCAATGAAGCCGGCACCGCCCGTCACCAGAAAATTCATGCCGCTGTCCTCATGCCCTTTGTCTCTTCAGCAACACCCATCAGGCGAACACCTCGGCGGCGGCCAGCATCGGCGCCTTGAGATCCTTCTCCGAAAGCTGAAATCCGCCAGCGATGGGCGGCCACTCGATGCCGATGGCGGGATCGTCGAAACGGATCGACCGGTCATGTTCGGGCGAATAGGTATCGGTCACCTTGTACAGCACCTCCGTGTCGGGCACGAGTGTGACAAAACCGTGCGCGAAACCCTTTGGCACCAGAATCTGGTTGCCCTTTTCGGCCGACACTTCGAGAGCGACCCATTTGCCAAAAGTCGGGGAGCCGCGGCGAATATCGACCGCAACGTCGAGGACGCTGCCACGGATGACGCGCAGCAGCTTGTCCTGCGCACGCGGCGCAAGCTGATAATGGAGCCCGCGCAACACGCCTGCCGCCGCGGAATAGGAATGGTTGTCCTGCACGAAATGCAAGTCTATGCCGGCCTGCGAAAAGCACTCTGCATTGTAGGTTTCCATGAAGAAACCGCGCGCGTCGCCATGTCGCTTCGGAACGATCTCCAGCACGCCTTCGAGACCAAGGGACCTGACCTCCAGCATCTATCCCTCCGAAAGATCGACGACACGCCGGCGCAGATAGGCGGCGTACTCGTTCTTGCCCAGCCGGGCGGCGCGCTGCAATACTTTTTCAGCCGTCAGCCAGCCCTGTTCGAGGGCGATCTCCTCGGGGCATGCGACCTTGATGCCCTGTCGGTGTTCGATCGTGCGCACGAAGGAAGAGGCTTCGTGCAGACTGTCATGCGTGCCGGTGTCGAGCCAGGCATAGCCGCGCCCCAACCGGTGCACATGCAGCTGGCCGCGCTCGAGATAAACGTTGTTGATGGCCGTGATCTCGATCTCGCCGCGCGCCGAAGGCCGTATCGTGGGCGCAATGTCGACGACCTCATTGTCATAGAAGTACAGGCCGGTAACGGCCCAGTTGGATTTCGGCGTTTGCGGCTTTTCCTCGATCGTAAGCGCCGTTCCCGTGGCCTTGTCGAAGGACACCACGCCGTAGCGTTCGGGATCCTCGACATGGTAGGCGAACACCGAAGCGCCTCTTTCGCGCGCTGCCGCGGTGCGGCAAAGCTGCGACAGCCCGTCACCGAAATAGATGTTGTCGCCCAGTATCATCGACACGCTGTCCTTGCCTATGAAATCCCGGCCGATAATAAAGGCTTCCGCAAGCCCGTTGGGCTGCGGTTGCTCGGCATAGGACAGCTCCAGCCCGAACTCCGATCCGTCGCCGAGCAGACCGCGGAAAGCCGGCAGGTCACGCGGTGTCGAAATGATCAGAATCTCGCGGATACCCGCGAGCATCAGCACGCTCAGCGGATAATAGATCATCGGCTTGTCGTATATCGGGAGGATTTGCTTAGAGACCGCTAATGTTAGTGGATAGAGACGCGTTCCACTGCCTCCAGCAAGGATAATCCCTTTCAAGAAGCTCTCCTTGAAATGCCAAAGCCCCCCGGCCTTGAGCGCCTGTGCTTAGGTTCCCTGTAATGGCTTGTCAATCGCGGCGTTGGGCAAACGATCGGACCGTGTTCGGTGCAAGGCCGCCATTGCGACCAAGCCGGCGGCTCCTACGTCGGCAAGGCCGACGGCTTGGCGGGAACAAGGAAATCACCATCGTCGGGATGGCCAGTCCGATCGTCCCTCCGGTTCAGCCGATCGGCGACACCCTTGTGAAAGATAATCCCATTCAAATAGGCAAACGTCATTGCAAGCGCTGCGGTTCGCAAGGGATAGTCGACAAGAGAGTGGACAAGCAGAAACAATATCGAGAGGAAAGAAGCCTTCCGGAGAGGATCCAGGCGAATCTTCGCAGAGCAGGCCACAAGCAATGCTGCATACGCGAATATCAACAGAAATGCTGGCACTCCACCCTCGAGAACAATCTCCAGATAATCGTTATGAGCGTGGTTCACATATGATTTGAAGATCATACTGCCTTTCTCGTATATCTGATAAACCTTCGGGAAAGCCCCGAAGCCAACGCCAGTCACCCAATTCCGTTCGATCCCCTCGATCGTGGTGCGGGCAAATTCCGCCCTGCCGAAGGCCGGATCGACCACTTTCGCGTCGATCTTTGTCCACGCGCCTATCGTAAAGATCGAAAGGCCGATGAAAACCGCGGGGATGCCATATCCGCCCACTCTCGAGCGAGCGGACAGGAAAACAACGGATATCGCGGTGATCGCCAGCCCGATCAGAATGCCGGCCCGCGAGCCCGCGGCCAGAAGCAGCAACAGCAGCAGCATCAAGCCGAGCGCCCCAGACAGAAGCTGCCCGCGGGACAGGCCGTAATAGACTATGAAGGGGATGGAGACGAAGAGCAGGGCCGAGAAATGATTCTGATTGGCAAACAGGCCCGCATTGATCGTGAACGGCAACAATCCATCCATGGCGACGGTATCCGACAGCGAATACTGGATCGCCGCGGCCAGGCCGTTGCAGACGACACCCATGAAAAAGAAGGGAAGGAGACCATAGACCTGCTCGGGGCGCAGGCGCATGACGCCGAGGAAGAAAGCGGCCGTCGCGGCGAAATACAAAAGACACTCGATCGTGCGCCCCACTCCGACGCTGACGAAGCGCAACCGGCTTTCCTCGCCCAACCATGGATTTGCAAGCAGTATCTCGGGCCGCCATCCGTCCAGCAGGGTCGCTGGCAAAGGAATGATCTGAAAACAAAACACGACGACCACAGAAGCAAGCAGCCACAGCACGGCGCGAGGGATCGTCTGTTCCGACGGCCGAGAGAGAACGGCCGCGGCCGAGACAATCGCCGCGATCTCGATCAGCGTTTCTGTGTAGAGGCCGCTTGCGGTGCCGCCCCCGATCAGCAGCGACAGAAAGAGAACCGAGCCAAGCAGGTACCTGTCCCACCCTCCCGGCCGTCGTGACCGCTCCCTCACGATGCCACTCTTTCGATGCTCAGTCGGTGCATGACCAACGTCCCGACGTAGCGAAATCGCCAACTCTGGGCAATTGCGGCTGTTTCCAGCCTCAGCACCTGCATCGGACAGCCGGTCGGCCCGACCGTGAAATCAAGGCTCAGACTGCGCCGGTTGAACGTGCCTTCCGGTATGTCGAAGCGCGCTATCTCGTTTGACGGATCGATGCATCTGAGGGACCAGAACAGCTCCTTGGGCAGCTTCAGGTTCGTCGCGGACGCAGTCAGCGAGATCCGGTAAGAGCCGGGCGGCAATTGAACATATTGCTGAAGCGCGGCGTTCCTGACGGGGGTATTCAGAAACCGAAACGTCGCTCCCCGATCGCCTTCATCCGTGCCTTGTGATCCGGCGAAAGTGATTTCAAGGCCCGAGCGATCGTGAAGCGTCCAGTCGAATGGCTTGCTGCTATAGACCGGTTCGAAGCCGCCATTGAAAATATAGCCACCGAGCTTGCGCTCCTGGTCGGACAGGCTGAAAAGAAACAGCCGATAGGCCGGCCCGTACTCTTTCTGCCTGATATAGCCGTCGATCACGGCAGACAATTCGCTCGAAGTCGGCGGCGCGTTGGATCCCGCGAGATCAAGCAGCAGCCGGTTTGCGGCCGGCAGGCCCTGGGGATTCTGGCCAAGGGTGGAAAAAAGCTTGCCTCGCCATGGTGCCTCGGACCGGACGGCCGCCAGCACGGCCCGATATCCATCCGGATTGGAGAGAATGGCCGGCCAGCCCGGGGCGATGGCCGAGAACCGGGCCGGCCACCGGCGCAGCAAGATGTCGATCTCGCCCACCGCCTTTGCCAGATCGCCCGTTTCGACCGAGCGATCGATCGATCGCTGCAACGCGTGCAGCTCGGTCTTGGACAGCATTCGAGCCCTGTCGAAGAGTTCGAAGGCAGCGTCTGTTTCGCCCTGCCGATACCTGATCTCGCCGATCAGGCTGTAGAGCCGTGCGTCCGCGACATCGAAACGAAGTGCGTTGCTGGCCTTGACGGCCAACGCATCAAGATCGGGAGCATTGTTGGTTTCGTTCAGTTCGCCCGCGATGTCGCCGATCAAGGCATCTACGTTCAATGGATCCAGAGCGAGAGAGACGGTTGGCGTCGCGGCCTCAAGGAGCCGACTTAGCCCGATCGACGAAGCCATCAACACCAGAACGGAGGCGACGAACCAGACGCTTGAACACAGGAGATTTTGGATGAGCGGGCTGGCCTGCTCCTTCATCGACTTTGCCCTCGATTTCTGGGGTATTCGTGCTGTAGTCGTAATAGTGGTAGTTCACGTACCCATAGGCGTAGTTGTGGTCGAACTTGTTCGCCGCGAATTTCGATATCGCCGCCCCGATCACGTTCGCGCCGGCCGCACGCAGCCGTTTCAGCGCCATCTTGGCCGATTTGCGCGTCACCTGGTTGGTGGAGATGACCATCAGCGTACCTTCCGCAAGTCGGCTGAGAATGGGCGCATCCGAGAGGCCGACTACCGGCGGCGCATCGATGATGACCAGATCGAAGCGTTTGCCAAGATTGGTGACGATCAGTGCCATTTTAGGCGAAGAGAGCAGATCCGCCGGATTCGGCGGGATCGTTCCAGATGTGAGAACAGTCACGTTTGGGTATTTCGTCGTCCTGAAGATGCCCGCCACATCTTCCTTGCGGACGGTGTTTGTCAGGAGATTGCTCAGCCCGATCGTGTTGTCGAGACCGAGCAGCCGATGCAGGTTCGGTTTGCGCAGATCGCCATCGACAAGCAGAACCCTTGCGCCGAGGGCGGCAAAATCCTGACCAAGCTTGAACGAGGTGGTCGACTTGCCTTCGGACGGCTCGGAACTGGTCACCAGGAGCGACCGCGGCGCGCCTTCGGCACCGGAGAATTGCAGCGACGTCCGCAGCGATCGATAGGCTTCCGAAAGCCCGGATTTCTGATCGGCGATGCTGGCCAGGAGTTCGCGGTCGCCAACGAGCGGCAATATGCCGAGCACGGCCAGTCCGAGTTCTTTTTCGATCTGCTCGGGGTTGGTGAAGGTGTTGTTCAGTAATTCGACGATGTAGATGATCGACCCGCTCAGCGCCATGAAAAGCGCCAGCGCGATCGCGAGATTGATGCTGAGGCGAGGAGAATAGGGACTCAGGGGCCGCGTCGCGAAATCGACGATCGCAGCGCTTTGCGTTTTCAGCTCCGAGCTCACCCCAACTTCATTCAGCTTGGCGATCAGGCTGTCATATTGCGATCGGTTGGAATCCACCTCGCGCTTGAGGATGGTGTATTTGATGTTCTTGTCGTTGAAGACGCCCTGTTGCTTTTCCAGTTCCGCGAGCTTGGCGCCGAGATCGGCTTCCTTGTCCTGCGCTTCCTGGTACTTCAGCCGCAGGGAATCGGTTATCGCCAGCACGCCATTGTCGTAGAGGCGCTGCAACTCCTTGATCTGCGACCGCAGCTGCTGCATTTCCGGAAAGCCGGGCTTCAGGATACCCAGCTTCTGCTGATATTGGCTTGTCAGATCCGCGAGCTTGTCGCGGAGCTTCAGCAGACCATCGCTTTCCAGAACCGGCCCCAGGCTCGAGCCGCGCCCCTTGTCTATCTGGTCCACCACCCGGCCGGCATCGAGACGATCCTGGACGGCGGTTGCCAGCGCCGTGTTGATGGCCTCGATATTTGATCCGATCAGCGATTTGTCGTCGCCGGTGACGGTGATGCCGGCATACTTTGCATAGGTTACCAGTTCCTCCTCGGAAGTCTGCAGCTTCTGCTTGACCTGTAAGACCTGTTCCTGGATGAACTGCCTTGCCAAGTCCGATGTCTCGCTGGTCTGGTCGATGCGTTGATCGATGAAACTCTGCGCGACCTGATTGGCGACATCGCTCGCATATTTCGGCTTCTGGTCGATAAAGGTGATCGACAGCAGACTTGTGTTCGTCACCAGATTGACCGTGAGATCATCCAGGACGCGCCTGATCGCCATTGCCTCGCGCTCTTCGGGGGTCTTTTCCTGGATCGAGGGCGATTTGGAAATTCCGAATGCACGATAGAAGATGTTGCTGAGCGAGAAGCTCGAGGTCGGGAACAGGAAATCGGGCTTGTCGGCAAGCCCGAGCTGAAACACCACGCGCTGCGCCAGCGCCCGGCTCTTCAGCTTCTCGCGTGCGGTCAGGAAGGTGCGGATGTCGCTGTTTTCGGAAACCACTTCGATGTCCTGGAAAACCTTTGCCGAAGGAACCAGAACTTCCAGTTGCGTCGTTGCCTGATACTTCGGCGTCTGCATCATCGTCACGACGACACCGGCGACGAGGCCAGCCATGGTCATCATGACGATCAGCCAGCGGTATTGGACCAGGTAGAAAAGCAGTTTGAGCGGGTTGAAGCCCTCGTCCTGAGCGGCATGGTCGCGACCGTAAGGGCCATAGTTCTGCGCTCCATCGTAATAGAAGTCCGCGAACGGGGCCCGGCCAGGTCCGGGATCGGCGATTTGATGCTGCCTGTTGCGATCGAGCATGACGCTGGTGACCCTAGGGAATGACCGCGATGCGGGCCGCGCTTGAGGCGAGGCCAAGGGCATCCTTCAGATTGTTCATCGCGATTTTCGACTTCGAAGCAAAAACGACGATCACATCGCCGCCATAAATGCGCGGATTGCGATTCCTGCCGGCGCGGATTTCCTCGACATTGTAGTTTGCGACCAGCTCGCTTTGACCGACATTGCGATAGACGAAGACCTTGCCGGCATCACTCACCGGGTTGAAGCCTCCGGCAAGCGCGACCGCATCCAGCAATGACGCGCTGCTGGAAACCGGATAAATGCCGGCCCTGTTCACCTCACCATCGACGGTAATGCGCTGGCCGGCCGATTCCTTGACGAAGATCGTCACATCCGGCGATTGCAGGTATTTTTCGCCGTAGGCGGTCTCGATTTCCTTTTCGAGCTGACGAACGGTTTTGCCGGCCGCGGTCATCGTACCGATGAGCGGAAGCGAAATCTGCCCACTGGCGTCGACCTGAACGGTCCTGTTCAGATTGTCGACCTGGAATACGCTGACTTCGAGCACGTCGTTGGCCGACAGCGGCTGCTCGCTACCATTTTGCGTGTTCCGCGGCGGCGGCAGATCCTTCACCATCCGCAACGCGCCACCGCCGGCAAGCGCCGACGAAGACGACCTCGGCCGCGGCGCATCGACGGAGCTGGTGGAAGGCGTGGACGAACTGCTCGAGCAAGCAGAAAGCGCAAGCAATGCGAGCAGCACGGGCGTGCCTGCACTGTGTCTTGCAAGATCGAAAATGCCCATCACCGAGCCCCCGCTCCTGAATAGCCGTCCCGATACGCCGAAACGGCTGGCACTGCCGGCGCCCGGCTTCTTCACATTCACTTTCGAATGGGCCACTTGTCGATTGGCCGCATCTCGCAGGCGTATACAAAACGGCGGACGTCAGCCCCTCGACTACCGGCTGACGGCATCATCATCATGTTGCAGGCCAAGAAGAACTGCCGCCCCACCGCCAACGGCGCCGGCGCCCAGCAGAACCGGCAAGACGCTAGATTCAGAACCGGCCGGCACCATGGCGGCCTGGGGCGCATCGACTGACACGCACATGCCATCTTCGACGGGATCGATCTTCACGGTCATATTCGCTGGAATGTCGAGCGCGCAATTGGCACCCACGGTGAGCGAAGCGGAAGCTTGGGCCCCTGTCATGATGCGCGCGCCCAGATAGACCGGCGCTTCGGCGCCTACTCCGGCGTAGCCGCCGGCCTGCGACACCTGCACATCACCACGAACCTGCGTCAGCTGACCGACCGGACCAGCGGATGCCGGCATGGCGGCGAGGCAGGAACAGGTCTGCGCAGTCTGGGCAAAAGCACCGGACGCAGAAAACAGGGCGCCTCCCGCAGTGAGCGTCGCAAAAGCAAAAACAGACTCGACCCCATAACGAACCCTCATTTCCGCCCCTCGAAAATCAGCGATCCGCCCCCGAAAATCGCTCACGCACTTCAAACCTGCAAAAAAGGCGATATGGTCAACGTACTCAACAAGAACATCATCCAGTCGCATTCAGCGTATGGTGGCCACCGCGGCAATTGGCCGTCGCTCAGCGGCAGACGGCGTTCTCCTATCCTGCGTCGAAGTCAGCACGCCGACGGTCAGCAGCGCACCAGCGAAAATCCCCCAGCGGACGGCTGACAGCTGCCTACTCCGAGCCCACCAGCCTGATAACGAGATACATCCGTATTTCCTGTTCCTCCCGCCACCTTTCAAGATGCAAAAAAGATGGTGATATCAGCGCCTAGCAGTTTTTGGCCACAATTCCAACCCAATTCGCGCAACGCAGCAATTTTGACCAGTGACGTGCCCTTAGGAATGTAAGATACCAGCGAATAGGCATGAACAGTTCTGATTGCGGATGGTTTTCTTATCCTCGAAGAAGAAATCGAAATTTCCCTTCCACTACGACTGCGCCCGAATGGAACCTGATCAAGACCTGAAAAACTGATGACGTGATCCGTGATGCGATTTCATCAAACCTGGCCAACGACTGGGCGATCACCGCGTCAGCGGCAGACAGATCAAGCAACGCTAGTCTGGGATGCTGCAATGCGCCTTCGCCGCGATACGGCAGCGTCATTCCACCTTTGCGGAATCATTGCGCGTTCATCTGACACTTTGCCGAAGAGCGATAGGGCCGTTTGTCCTGTTCCCGCGGCGGCGAGTTGGTATGCGAGGCTGTCGCCGCGGTCGGTGCATTTGCAGCGGCCTATGGTTGCCAGAAGCGCTTGGCGATCTCTGCCTCGACCTGCTGTTTCGTCAGACCGATATCGTCGATGAGATGCGGATTGTTCTTCAACATTTGCCCGAGTTGCCAGCGAAAGCGTATCCGCTCGCGCAAGGTCCGCTCCCGCCAGATGGCGACAATGCTTCGCAGGACGGTCAGGTGCCGACCCGACACCGGCTCTACGAGCATTCCCGGCCGCGCTGCCTGATCCGGGGCTGACGCAAGTGTATTGGTCATGGCAACCTCCATTTGGCTTGAGGGCCCGTGCCCTCGACCTGAAAGAGGATGGATTCTGCCGGATACGAACAGCGCCGTAATTAAGGTCTCCCAAATAGTTCTCAAAAGTTCCAAACGGGCTATAGATGCGCGCTATGCAGGGAGAGCGCTTTGCCTTCGGTCCGTTTGTGCTTGATTCGGGTGCGGGAACGCTGCTTCGGAACGACGTCCCCGTTGCCGTTGGCTACCGTGGGCTGAAGCTGCTGGCGGCGCTCGTCGGACGGCCCGGCGAAATCCTTGAGAAGGCAGAGTTGATGGACGCGGCATGGCCGGGCACGGCCGTCGAGGAAGGCAACCTCACCGTCCAGATCGCGCAGTTGCGGAAGCTGCTTGGTCCGGCCGCCGACGGCGGCGAGTGGATCGCCACGGTCCCGCGCGTCGGCTACCGCTTCACGGGGCCTGTCGAACAGCTCGGTGACGCAAAGCGAAAGCCTTTGCCGCTGCCCGACAAACCATCGATAGCCGTGCTGCCTTTCGTCAATCTCAGCAACGATCCGGAGCAGGAATCCTTCGCGGACGGATTGACCGAAGACCTGATCACCGACTTGTCCAGGAGTTCCGGCCTGTTCGTAATCGCGCGCAACTCGGCCTTTGCCTATAAGGGTAAGGCGATGGACGTGCGCGACATCGCACGGGAGCTTGGCGTACGCTACCTCCTGGAGGGCAGCGCAAGACGTGCCGCGGGGCGCGTGCGCATCAATGCCCAACTGGTCGACGCGGTGAGCGGCGATCACCTGTGGGCGGAACGCTTCGATCGCAGCCTGGAAGATGTCTTTGCCGTCCAGGACGAGGTGACGGCTAAGATCGTGGAGGCATTGCTCGGCCGGCTGCGCGCGCCGCCGCCGCGCAATCGGCCCAAGAATCTCGAGGCCTACGACCTGTGCGTGCGGGCGCGCAAGCTGATCGACGATTCGCCGCAGACGGCGCGGGAGGCGCATCTGATGCTCACGCGGGCTGTTTCGCTGGATCCGGAATACGCCGAGGCCTATCGCTGGCTTGCCATGAACCACTGGATGGGATGGGTGCATTGGGGCGAGCCGGTGGAACCTAATCGCCGCATTGCCCTGGAGCTGGCGCACAAGGCGGTGGCTATCGATCCCAACGACGCCGGCTGCCGCTGGGTGCTCGGTAACCTGCTTGCCTATGAGCGCAACTTCGCCGAGGCGGATGCCGAATTCGCCAGGGCCTTCGAGCTCGACCCCAACGAGGCCGATGCCTGGGCGACTTTGTCTGACATCTCCGTGCTCGCCGGATGGGTCGAGGAGGGGCTCGAACAGATCCGCAAGGCGTTTCGGCTCAACCCGTTTCCGGCAAGCTGGTATTATCTGACGCTCGGCGCGGCGCAATATGCGGCGCGCGACTACGAGGCCGCAGTCAAGACGTTGCGCCGCGACGAGACTTATCGAACGAGCTCACGCCGCTTCCTGGCGGCCAGCCTCGCGCAGCTCGGCCGGCTCGACGAGGCGCGCACGGAAGTGGAACTGTTTCTCGTCGGCAATCCGCATTTCACCACCAGCCACTGGGTCTGGACGGAGCCTTTCCGCGATACGGCGATGCTCGACCATTTCGTCGATGGCTTCCGCAAGGCCGGTCTTCCGGAGTGAGGCGCCGCCGGTCTCCTCGTCACGACGCCTTCCTGCCGTCCGCGCCACTTACTCCTCGAAGCGGCCCGTGGCGTCGCGATCGCGCTCGTATCGTCTCGTGACCGGAAACGGCGGCAACCAGGACTCGCGACGGACGGTCCAGCTTTCGTAAGTTGGTATCAGCTGGTCAGGGGCATCCAGGGATCCCAGATGCACTTCGATTTCGTCTGCGCTGCGTGCGAAAACGGACGAGCCGCAGCGGGGGCAGAAAAAGCGGCCGGCGTAGTCGCGTGTTTCGCCCTCGATCGTCACCGCATCCCGAGGAAATACCGCGGCAGCGTAAAAAAGGGCGCCATGATGCTTGCGGCAGTCAAGACAGTGACAAATGCCGACCCGGTATGGGAGCCCTGACGCCACAATCCGGACGTCGCCGCACAGGCAACCGCCGGTGAATCGGTCCATGCTGCGTCTCCTCTGAAATCAAGCGGTCGCAATGGCTACGACGAACAACGCCGTCATTGCAATCGCCCGCATCGCGGCGTCGGTGTGCTTACGAGCCAGATCACTCCCTCATTTCGCTGTGAGCGCAACGAGTTCCTCCATCTGCCGCAAGTACTTCTCGATGACGATCCGCTCGGAAAACTGCCGCTCGACCTTCTTCCTGCTCTCCATCCCCATCCGGTCCTTGGCGGCATCATCCATCATCGCGAACTCGATCATCCTGTTCGCCAGGTCACCGGCATCCCTCACCTTGCAAAGGAAGCCGTTGACGGCGTGATCCACCACCTCCTTGCAGCCGGGCACATCGGTCGCGATCAGCGGCTTGCCCATCGCGGCCGCTTCGAGCAGAGCGCGCGGCGTGCCCTCCCTGTAAGACGGCAGAACGATACAATCGGCCGCGGTCAAAAAGGGACGCACATCGTCAGTGGCGCCCAAATGCTCGATCAATCCCTCCTCGACCCATTGCTCGACCCGCGCACGACCGACCGCTGTGCGGTTCTCGACATCAAGAAACCCGAGGAGCTGGAAACGTGCCGCAGGCACCTTGCTGCGGACCAGGCGGGCAGCTTCGATGAACTCTCCGACGCCCTTGTCCCAGAGGAGCCGGGCCACAAGCAGAAAGACGGTGGCACCGGACCGCGGGCGCTGACCAGGCGGCGGCGAGAAACGCGCGAGATCGACACCGGAGCCGGGCAGCAGCGCGGTCTGGTTCTTGCGAACCAGGCGCTCGTTGACGAACAGCATCCTGTCGTCGTCATTTTGAAAGAAGACCGTTTTCGAACGTGCCAGCGCCACCCGGTACAAGGTCTTGGCAATTTCCTGAAGAAGGCCGCCACGGGCGAAAGCCGTGCCAAGACCGGAGATGTTGTTGATGGCCGGGACGCCGGCGAAATTTGCAGCAATCGAACCGAAGACATTTGGCTTGATCGTAAAGCTTACAAACGCGAGCGGGTTCTCGCGGCGCAGCATGCGCCAGTAGCGCCACAGAAGCATCATGTCGCGAAACGGCGACGTGCCGGAATTGTCCATTTCGACCTGAATGTAGCGGCAGCCCATGTCCGATATCAGGGAAGAATAGGCATCCCTGGGTGCGGCAATGACAACGTCATAACCCTGCCCCTGCAATGCCTCGATCAGGCCCTTCCGGAAATTGACCACGTTCCAGGATGTGTTGACCGAGATGAACACCTTTTTCTCAAGCATCGCCCATGCCCCTTCGGATGCTCACATGCCGTCACAACCCACCGTTGCTGCTCGTTCATCGTGCATACCACCCCAATATTCCATCGTGGTCGGGTATAGTAGGGCCGAATGGAGGCCCCCACTGGCCTGCTATTCTTCGCCATTCCGCAAATCTGCCTCATAATCCTGACCACCGTAATAAACGCCAATAATATTCACCGTCTTCTCCGCCACCTCGAATGCGATCGTTACGCGGTGGCGATACCCGAGCATCCTCAGGCGCGGCCGAATATCATCGCGCCGGGTGCCCCGGTGCGGGAAGGTTCCCAGATTCTCGCAATAGTCCACAATAGCATCAACATATCGTGCCGCCACGGCGGGCGACCCCGCCTCCGCTATATGGCCCTCCAACTCATCAAGCTGGTTGAGAGCTTCCGGGGTGAAACGAACAGTATGGGTCACTCCGAGGTTGGCCGCTTGCGCTTGTCCGCAAGGTGCTGACGCACCTGTGTCACACTGCGCGCCCGGCCTGGATCGGTTTTCAGTTTGTCGTAGGCGCCGGCTACCTCGGTGCGTAGCCAGGTATCAAGGGCCTTGTCGCGCGCCTGCAAGGCTCGCAAGCCATCGCGGATCACCTCGCTCTCACTGGCATACTCGCCCGAAGAAACCTTGGTCTTGACCATCTGCGCCATTTCGTTCGGCAACGTGATGCTAAATTGTTGCGTGCTGCGCATTGAAATCTCCTGCCACGGGGACGTTCTCAATAGGATTAAACACTATCATATCTAGGCTAGATCGGGAACACTGCACGCTTTTCACGCATTTTTCCGGGCCTCCTGGATGCCTGCACCACTGCTCGCATGCCTCACACCAACCGCCATCGTCGCATCCGCTTCGTCGCGAAAGCCTTGAACAGGCGCAGGATCTCATCGTCATTGGTGACAGATGAGATGCGCGAAAAGCAGACATCCCTTGCAAGCGACAGATCTTCGGGGCGAGCGAGAAGCGACGCTATTGCCCGCGCGATGTCAGCCGGATCTTCGGCATCGAAATCATAGGCGCGACCCTCAGGAATGTAGCCTCTGGTGCCGCTGTCGCGCGAGATCAGTACAGCACACCCCGCCCAGGCCGCCTCGATGGGGGATATCGCCGCGGGCTCTCTCCGCGAGGGCAATATCAGGAGATCGTGGCTGGAGAAAACCGAGAGCATCTCGTCATGAGCTACATTGTTCCGAAACTGGAGCCTGTCCGCCAGTCCAAGAGTCTGAGCCTCCTGTCCCAAAGCCTGACAGAAAGCGGCGTCGGACTGCGTTGCCTCCTCACCACAGAAGGTTATCGAGAACTGTGATTCCGATATCGCCGCCAAGGCTCTTAGAAGAGTGCTGTGCCCCTTTCGCTCCCGGTATTTTGCGACCATCAGGATGCGAGGCGGCCACTGCAATCGTCTCTTCCGCTGCTCTTCGACTTGCGTCGGCCCGAAAGGGCTTCCGAATGGCAGCGACACGGCAGCGCCAGTGCCGACGCGAGCATGGTTCGATGAGAGCCGCGACGTAAAATGTTGAATCCCCAAGCACTGGAACACCGTTCGGCGAACCCATGTGCTGCTCCATGCCGGAGGCGTGGCATCCTCCTGATCGTAGATGACCAATCTGCGCCCTTGCAGGACTGTGCATAATGCCGCGACCCTGCAAAACCAGCGCGTCACACCTCGAACGATCACCACATCCGGATCCTCGGCGCGCAGATGGCTCCAGTACGAAATCAGACTGGGAAAGGAAAAGGGCGAATTCGGAATGCCGCTCGAACGTCGGCGCATAATCCTCCGTGACAGAGCGGACGGGGCCATGACATTGGGAGAAAGCAGGGTGTGGTTCTCGGTGGGGCCGGTTTCGACGACATCGACCGCGACGTGATGCCCCGCCGACGTCAGTATGCGAACCCACGGCACGGCGTTGGTATGGTATCTCGGCAGGCAAAACAGGTACCTCAAACCAGCGGCCCTTCCGCCATGCGGACCCGCCTTTTCAGCAGCGATCGCGAAGCCATTGCCATTGCCGCGTAGATCGCAGCCGATACGATCAAACCTGCCCAGGCTATGCCCGAAATCCCCATCCAGCCGGATAGAGCCAGGGAAAGGGGGAGGTAGACGATGGTCGCAAGCGTCAGGATTTTGAGAAGCGGCTTCGTCCCGGCCAGAACCTGGATCAACGGATTGAAGTGCATGCCGGCCAGGCCGAAGCATTCCGCCGCGAACAGAATGGCAAACAGCTGCGGCGCTTCGGCATAGGCCGCGCCGACAGCCAGAAGGACGACGACTTTTTGCAGCAATATCGCGACAACCGTCATTCCACCGGCAGCACACGCCGAAAGCACGGTGACATGGTTGTTCAATCTGAATAACCGATCGGGGGGCTCGGCGTTGGACAGTCTGGCAATTTCGGGAAAGATCACCTGGTTCAATGGACCAGTCAGCCGAGAGACCATCGTCGCGAGGCGCGATGCCACGGAATAGGACCCGGCGGCGACTTCTCCCAAAAGAGATGCCACCAGGAACAATCCGACATGTCGCCTGGCGCCCACAAGCGTGGAGACCAAACTGGTCCCGGTCGCCATGGCAAGAAAAATCCGGAAGAAACGCCGTCTGGATCGTGAACCAAGCGGATTGAACAGGCCGATGTTTTCCCGCCTGGCACGGAAGAGCAGCCGGACGAACAGCGTCAGATTGTAGAATGCGCCGGCGGCAGCCAACACGGTCACATAGGCGAGCAATGACGCATCGACAGCCCAAAGCACGAGCGAGACGATCACCATGGCAGCCCCTTGCGCGACTTGATTGCCGGCAATGACATCGTACCGGCCGTCCAGCCGAAGCACGCCTTTTGGGGTGCCCGAAAGACTGGCCAGCAAGGTAAGGCTGTAGATTGCCGCCAGGAGACGATTCTCCCGCGACACGCCAATAGCCTCTCCAAACAGCAGAATTCCGCCGATCGCCACGATGGTGGCGAAAAGCGCGGCCGAAATGTCGAGAGTGATCCCGCTAGATGCGGCTGGCCCGAGACGTCGGCGCGACTTCGCGCATAGCCTGATCACAGGCTGCCAACTCTCAAACGTGCAAAGGCCGGAGATGAACGTGGCGTAAGCCTGTATTACGGCAAGGGTACCAAAATCTCCCGGCCCCAGCGACCGTGCGTTGAGCGCCAGCGCGAGGATGGAACATAGAGCTGCCACCGCGCTCGAGGATGTCGTCAGCGTCGCATCCCGCACGACCCGCCGTGCGCGCGCCCACCCGGAAGGCTGGGCGTCCACCGCCACGTTCTCAACCATTGTCTCGGCGCAGGACCGGCGCTCCCTGGGGACGCATCATCACCTCGGCAGGGGCTTGCGGAAAACATTTTCGGTGAACGTAAACCACGCCGAATATGAAAAGCGACACAAGAACGGCTCGCTTGGCGGAGATGAACGCGCCGAGCAGCTCCTTGCGCTGAATGTAGAACGTGAAGTGGATGATGCTCACGATCAGCCCCGCCTTCAGGGCCGCACTGCGGACATTGCGGACTATCGCTTCAATGGCGACGCAGACGAGCGAAAGAATGATGACGAGCAGCGGAAACCCGGCATACCCGAAATTGGCGTAGAACTCCGCCCAGATGTTTGCGGCGACACCACCGCTGTAGCCGGGGAAGAGAAATGGCTGGACCTGCTCGTTGTAAGTGCATCCGTCCTTGCCAAAGACCGTCTCCGAGAACGGAATGAAGGAAAGAGGCACCAACCAAAGATTCGAGCAAGGCAAGGTGTAATCATACCTTACGATCAGATCCAGGTGTGCCAACGTTAAGAATTGCTCCAACCCTACCAGCGCAGAATCCGACAATTGGTTGAACTGTATTCTCTGGCCCGCCAGCTCAAAATTTCCGGACTTTATCGCCGCGTATACCGACTTGTATACCGCCAGAAAACAGAACGATAACATTCCTCCGAGTAGATATCTCTTCTTGACCAGAAATAATGATTTGTTTCTGTATTTCACATAGGCGAACGACAAGATAGCTACGGCGATGGAAGAACGATGCCCGACGTAGAGCGTCAAGGCCAATCCAAGGCAGCTCAACGCTATGACCAGCTTTGATTTACGCCAACCGGACAGCACGCCGAATACGACACCGATTATGCAGGTATTGTAGAATATGTACTGAAATCTTCCGGTCGACGATAAGACGTCTGCTTTTGACGCGGAAAACAGTGCGGGGTTCGCTATCGAAATGCCGCCAAAGACCAGCAGCATCGCTATTATTGTTACCGACTCTCCCCGGCTATCGTGCTCGACCTCGAAACTCTGGCTTCGAGGCAGAAAGAGAGCCATCGCCGCGGCAATGCAGGAAAGAGACAGGAGAATGGCGTATCCAGTCCCTGCATGGTAGATGAAATCATATTTTCGCCCGCCCACGTCGACGTATTGGAACCCTCCAACAACGTATGGGACGAAATAGACCAAGCTGGATATGAACAGGAGCATTTGCGGGGTCAACGCAAATGGTGAAACCAGATAATCTCTGCCGATCCGCCCCACTTTTCGATCCAATGCTTTAAATCAAAGCGATGACAGCTTCGCTGATATGATCATGCATGTCGCGCCTGGTCTTCAATGGACAATCTCTCCCACAGCGCGCCGTATGATTTTGCCATCCGCTCAAGTGAAAACCGAGACGCGATACGATCCCGAGATGCCTGCCGCCTGATTGTCCAGGAAGCGGAATCCAGCATCTCCAAAGCCATGATTTCCATGGAGCGTGAGAGCGCCTCGGGATCCCGCTTGGGAACGACGAATCCCGCGTTCCCGACAAGCAACGCCACATCTCCAACATCCGTCGCAACACAGGGCGTACCGCACGCCATTGCCTCCGCGACCACATTGGGAAATGCTTCGCTGCTGGAGGCGAGGACGTGAATGTCGAACGCGTTCATCAGATCGGCAATGTCGTCGCGCGGCCCCAGAAGCATCACCTTGTCGCGAACGCCATGGTGATCCAGCAATCCGACAAGCTCGGCATTTTCGGCCGTGATCCCCGGACCGACAAGAATGCACTGGAAGGGAAGCCTGGTGCGCGCGGACAGCGCGGATAAGGCGGCGACAAGGTTCTTGTGATCCTTGTCTGGGTGCCAGCGCGCAACATTTCCAATGATGAACCGGTCGGCCTCTATCGACCAGCCCTGGCGCAATCGTGCACGGGCTTTCCCATCCGGTTCGAAAACCGCCAGATCATAGCCATTCGGTATTATTGTCCACTTCGAGCTTGAGTACCCCGCGCGGACATGGCGCTGCGACGCCTGCTCCGAACAGCTCACGATCCGGGCGGGAACCGCTCCGGATATCGATGCGCATATCCTGTCCACCGCCCTGGTGGCGAAGGGGGCGGCACGTGGGTCCAGTCCGGAACTATGCATCCCCCAAAGGATCGGCTTGATGCCGAAAAGACACGCCAGGACGCCTCCAACCAGATTGGCGTGGTACATCCAGCACTGAACCACATCCGGCCGATAGGTCGCGAATATGCGCCGAAGCGTTGCGAGCCCCTTGAGGCTCAACCTCCCCTTCGGCATCGACAGACAAACCAGGGATATCCCGGCCTCACGAAGCAGCGGCCCATATTTTCCCTCGCCAGAAAGCGAAACGACGAAATGCGAATGGCTGCGCTCGGCCGTGCAGAGACGAAACAGGGCCGCCTCGGCGCCGCCATTCTGAAGTCCCGTGATGATGTGCAGGACCTTAATGCGGTCGCTCCTTCGCCACGGCGTTCGTCGGGTCCACACCCATCGCGAGCAAATAGGCGTCGGCAATCTTTTCGACGCTGAAATCCTGCGCCCGGCGTCTCACATCCGGGTAGTCGGTTTCATCAAGAGTCGCCAATATCGCGGCCGCGAAGCCTTGGGCGTCGCCCACAGGAACAAGCCGTCCCCACTTGCCGTCCTCCAGAATTTCGGACGGCCCGCTTTCGCAATTCGTGCTCACCACCGGTGTTCCGCAAGCCATCGCCTCGATGATGGTGTTCGGGAATCCTTCCCGGCGGGACGACTGAAGGAACAACGCGGCGTGCCGCATCCATGGATATGGGTTCTTCGAAAAGCCGACCAGGGCGACCGAAGAGTTCAGCCCGAGTTCGTCGATCATCGTTTGCAGCGATGCACGCAATGGCCCTTCTCCGACAATCGCCAGTTTGACGGGCCTCGTCCTTGCGACCCGCGAAAAGCTGCGGATGAGCGTGGCGTGGTCTTTTGCGAAATCGAGACGACCGACGGCCACCAACAAGGCCCTGCCGTCCTCATCCGCGAAGGCATGACGGACGGGCTCGTCCGCCTGTGCCTCGATGTATTTGATATCCAAAGGATTGTGGATCGTTTCGATGCAATTCCGATCGACCCCGACGCTTCGAATGAGGTCTTCCGCAACACCACGCGATACGGCGATGATCTTGTCGGCATGACCGTAAGTCAGCCGCATGAAAAATGGCAAAAACCTTTCACGAACCAGTTTCGTATCGGCGATCGTCCTGGACAGGTTGCTCCTTTCAGAGATGACTATCCGTACCTTGTGCGATGAGAAAACAGACGAAACTATTCCCAGAATATTCGCGTGCGGCAAAGCCGTCAGCATCACCCGTGGCTGCTCTTTCCTCAGGTATCGGATCAGGCCGACTACGGAAAAGAGCAAGCGCGAGGCCTGGAGGTCCCTGACCCTTACGCCGTCGGGAACCAAGGCGAGATAGTCACCCGTCGCGCGCCCGAGCACCAGATCGGTCGGCAGTCCGCGCCTGTCAAATTCGCGGGCCAGAGTAAGCATGGCTCGCTCGGTGCCTCCGGCACGAAGGGAAGGGATAAAAACGGCTATATGCGCTGAGTGGCTGCTGGGCATTGTTTCGCCTCGGCGCAGCAGCGACACTATCTCACCATCGGTTTGGCGCGCAAAAAGTGACCTCTCTAGCCCTGCTCAAAATACGATTTGTACCAGTCGACGAACCGCCCTACCCCCTCGGTCACCGAAGTGCCGGGGCGATAGCCGACCGCCCGCTCCAGGGCGGAGGTATCGGCAAACGTGTCGGGCACGTCGCCCGCCTGCAGCGGCAGCAGCTCGACGATGGCCTTGCGGCCGAGCGCGTTTTCGAGCGCCTCGACATAGGCGGTCAGCTTGACCGGATTGCTGTTGCCGATGTTGAAGATGCGCCAGGGCGCGCCGCTCGTGGCCGGATCCGGGTGGCCGGAATCCCAGGCGGGGTTGGCGGCAGCGGGGCTGTCGCTGGCCCGGATCACCCCTTCGGCGATGTCCTCGACATAGGTGAAGTCGCGTGTGTGATTGCCGTTGTTGAACAGCTTGATCGGCTCACCGGCAAGAATGTTCCTGGTGAACAGGAACAGCGCCATGTCCGGCCTGCCCCAGGGGCCATAAACGGTGAAGAAGCGGAGCCCGGTGGTCGGTAGGCCGAACAGATGGCTGTAGCTGTGCGCCATCAGTTCGTTGGCGCGCTTGGTGGCGGCGTAGAATTGCAGCGGATGATCGGCCGGGCGATGCTCGGAAAACGGCATGTCCGTGTTGGCGCCGTAGACGCTCGACGTGCTGGCATAGGTCAGGTGCGCCACGCGGCCGCTGCGGCAGGCCTCCAGCATGTTGGTGTAGGCGACGATGTTGCTTTCGACATAGGCGCGCGGGTTTTCCAGGCTGTAGCGAACCCCGGCCTGGGCGGCGAGATGGATCACCCGGTCGAAGGCATGGTCGGCAAAGCAGCCGTCCACGACGTCTCTGTCGGCGAGATTGCCGTGGATGAACTGATAGCCCGAATTGGTCTTGCGGCTTGCCTCGCCCAGCAGCCCGAGCCGCGCCTGCTTGATCCGCGGATCGTAGTAGTCGTTGACGCTGTCGATACCGACAACGTCGTCGCCGCGCTCCAGGAGGCGCCTGGCCACATGATAGCCTATGAAGCCGGCGGCGCCGGTGACCAGAATTTTCATCAGAACCGCCCGTCCGTGATGTCCCTCGGAAACAGACCCTTGATGTCATATATGACACCCGGGTTCTTGCAAAGCGCCTGCAGGCCGGCAACGCCCAGCGCATGAAACTGCCTGTGCGCGACGGCGACGACGACGCCGTCGTAGCGTTCGGCGGGCGTGTCCTTCATGCTCGTCACGCCGAAGGCGTCAGCGCATTCCTGCGCGTCGACCCAAGGATCCCAGATGTCGATCTCGGCATTGTATTGCCGCAGTTGCGCGACGACGTCGGCGACCCTGGAATTTCTCAGGTCCGGACAGTTTTCCTTGAAGGCCGCGCCCATGACCAAAATCCGGCTACCAACGACAGGGATGCCCTTGCGCATCATCAGGCGAGCCGTCTGGTCCGCCGCGTGCTGGCCCATGCCGTCATTGATGCGGCGGCCGGCAAGAATCACCTCCGGATGATAACCGAGTTCCTGAGCCTTGTGAGTGAGATAATAGGGGTCGACGCCGATGCAGTGCCCGCCGACAAGACCGGGCGTGAAACGCAGGAAATTCCACTTTGTGCCGGCTGCCTCCAGCACTTCCGCCGTATCGATGCCCAGCTTGCCGAAGATCAGCGACAGCTCGTTCATCAGCGCGATGTTGAGGTCGCGTTGCGTGTTCTCGATCACTTTGGCCGCCTCGGCCACCGCAATGCTGGAGGCCCGGTGCGTGCCCGCCGGCACGATCGAGGCATAGAGCGCGTCGATGGCTTCAGCCGCCTCCGGCGTCGAGCCGCTGGTGATCTTGACGATGGTCTGAAGGCGATGCTCGCGGTCACCCGGATTGATGCGCTCGGGACTGTAGCCGAGGAAGAAATCCTCGTTGAAGCGCAGACCCGAATGTTTCTCTATCAGCGGTGCGCATACCTCTTGCGTGCAGCCGGGATAGACGGTCGATTCGATGATCACCACCGCGCCCGCGGACATCACCTCGCCGACCGTCGTCGACGCCATGATCAGCGACCGCAGATCCGGCCGGTTGGCCCTGTCGATCGGCGTCGGCACCGTGACGATGAAAACCCCGCAATCGCGGAGATCAGCCTTGTCGCTCGTGAACTTCAGTCGCGATGCGGCAGCGATTTCTTCCCTGCTGGCTTCGAGTGTGTGGTCGTCACCGCGCCGCAGTGCATCGACACGCGCCTGGCTGATGTCGAAACCGACGACATCCCTGTTCGCTCCGAAGGCTACCGCCAATGGCAGGCCGACATAGCCAAGCCCGATGATCGCTATCTTCCTGGAGGCGATGTCCATCTGGCTCCCGCGCCTGCAATCGACCCAAGCCCCGGCGTCGGCTATCGTGCGCCGAAACCGGTAAGCATCGTTTTCACAGTTCTAAGAACGATCAAGACATCCAGCCAGGGCGAGAAATTCTTGATGTAATAAAAGTCGTAATGTAATTTCTCCATCACATCGTCAATCGCCGCAACGTGCCCCTGGTTTACTTGCGCCCACCCGCTGATACCGGGCCTGACGATGTGCCTATAGCGATAGAACGGCAACTCGGTCTCATACATTTTCGACAGCACCACGGCCTCCGGCCGTGGCCCGATCCAGCTCATTTCGCCGCGCAGAATGTTGATGGCTTGCGGCAGTTCATCGATCCTGAACTTGCGCAGGACACGCCCCATCGGAGTGATGCGGTCGTCGTCACGCTTGGTGATCACGCTGTTCTTGTCGCTGCCGGTATCAGGCTCGGTCCTCATCGAACGGAACTTGTAGACGGTGTAGATCTTGCCCCGGTAGCCCACGCGCCGCTGCCGGAACAGCGCGGGACCGTCAGAATCCAGCCGGATCAGCAGCGCGATCAGCGCCAGGGCAGGAGCAAGAGCAAAAACCAGCACAAGCGCGGAAGCCCAGTCGGCTGCCTGCTTGATCTTGAGATAGGCCTGGTTCGGATTGAGCGAACCAAGCGTGTTTTCAGACAGATGCTCTATCTCGACTCGGCCGGTCAACGACTCGCTGACCTGCTTGACATGGTAGACGGGCGTGCCCGAAAGGGCGCGATCGGCGATGTATCTCTCCCATTCGTCGCCGAGATCGGCACGCAGATCGGCGACCACACCGTTTGCCTTCTCGACGATGACGTTGGTCGACTGGATCCAGAACCAATGCACGCCCTGCAGTGCCCTGAGGCGCTCGACATCCCCGCCGGGAACGACGACGAGGCGGTATGGGTCGAGACGCCGCGTGACGAGGCCCAGACCAAAGTACCAGAGCGTGGACTGCGTGAAACTGGCGGCGGCCTGGAAGCGGCTGTACTCGAAGCGAAAAAAGAAGATCGTCAGGAAAACGGCGCCATAAGACAAGGCAAAAGTCGGCAAGATATAGCTGGCAGCGGCCACGCCCGGGAAATTTCCGATGCGGCGATATGCAAGAAAGCCGGCCAGATGCGCCATCACCGCGGCGGCTACCGTCACCTGAAGATTAATCGTGTAGATAACCTCGGGATTGAAGCCAATCCGGATGATCGCCGGCGCAAAAATCGCGAAAGTCAGCCCACCAAGGAGCTGAAATCGAATTCTGAACAGGAAATGCCGGCTTCCCACAAGAGTTGATGCTGCAACATTCAACTTCTTCCCCTCCCCGGAAGTTGCCGTGTCAGCGGTTGCCTTTGCCATGACGCACCTGGGTCTGCAAAGCGAACCAGGCATCTCGTCATCGACGGCATTCGACTCAGTCGAGGATCAATGGCTACGCCAGTTCTACTGCATCAGCAAGTATTTATTTTGATGGCAAGTTAGTAGGTCTTTTGATCGACGGAATTATTCGATGCGGTCGAAAAGCCGAAGCTAACAGCCAGATCATCTATTACTTACAGCTAATAAAGGGCTCTGTTGTCCGAGCTCGATCTGGACGTCAAAATTTTTTGGCACCGGCCAGGCGCCATGAAAGCACCTGTCGATTCACCTGGGTCCGAGATAGTGTAAGGGCCGCACTTGCTTTAGCGCACCGGCGTCCATCTTGGAGCGCTTCTGGCCTACAGGTCCGATGGATATTAGCGTGGGTACTCCAAAACGATCACATAGCCAGATGGCTCCGTGAATGGACCGTTCTCCGTCGAAACATCACGTGTTGGCTGCCAAATCACGTTGATGATCCGGCTTCCCTCTTCACCCAGGCTATGGAGAAGCGTTTTCAGCCTTTCAACGTCGTCTGGGCATGTAGCGACAGCGTAGGGCATGAAACCTCCAAGGCTTTGCGGTAAGCTTATAGGAGTTCGGCCCTGATCGCGACAAACGGGGCGTCAAATTTCAAACTGAGGCACTACGGGGCCCGTTCTGATCGCCCTTCCCAGGCCCGAAATAAATTCGTCGACCGTGAACAATCCGGGCTCTAAGCGGCGACCGGCTTGGGCCGGAGTTGGAAGAGAGCGATCAAGAGGGACAAAAAACCCTTCAGCCACCTGAGCAGGA